>SLLU01000031.1 GCA_007133925.1 Candidatus Halarchaeoplasma halalkaliphilum
AAGAGCTTCCGCTGGACAGAGTGTATCAAGTACCAGAACTCCCGTGGACTCATGAAGTACTTTCCATGGATGGCCCCAACCTTCCATGACCGCCTTTATCTCTGCGGCAGCCATGTTGTAATAGGGGCCCACCAGCTCGAATAACAGTTCAGCCATCTAAGAATTCTTGCAGTGTTTCTCGCAGCTTTTTTTCAGTCAGGCTTTCCACAAAAACCACTTTCTCGTTGATCACCACGGTAGGCACATGGGTGATATCGTACTTCTCTATCAACTCAGGGCTATCCCTTGCCTCGAGATACTTCACCTCCACATCTTGGAACTCCGGTACAACTCTTTCCAGCAGTTCCTTTGCAGGAGGGCAGTCGGGGCAGGTGTCCGAGAAGATAAATTCTATGGTTACCTTTCCTTCTTCACTCATATTACTTCACAAACACCCTCACGATTTTAAACCTTTCCGAACCGGCGGCGGCAAATAATAAATATGTAATCTTGATTGGGTATCCCTGAAGATCAAGGAGGCATAAAAGTGAACAATGTAAAGGAACTCAATGACGAGGAATTCAAATCATTCCTGGACAGCAATCCCCGGGTGGTGGTGGACTTCTGGGCCACCTGGTGCGTACCATGCAAGGCGGCAAAACCCGTATTCGAGGATGTTGCGGAACGTTACCGGGATAAGATAGCTTTCGGTGAAATGAACATAGAGGAAAACAATCGGATAGCGAACATGTACGGGATACAGACCATACCCGCGTTCCTGTTCTTCGAGAACGGGAACATAGTGGGTCAGGTACAGGGTGCCCTGTCCATGGATCAGTTCATTGATCGGATACAAGATAGTTTCAATCTGTGATCTCATCCAAATTCTCTATGGATGTTCTCATCCTTTCATACCACTGTTCCAGGCATTCCAGGGCATCCCTTTTCACAAGGTCCAGGGGCCTCGCGGAGTAGAGGAAGAAGTAACCGCCGTTCCTTATGTTGTGCTTCTCCTTGTATACCAGCCCGCACTCAACGAGCTTTTCCAGTGACCGGTATGCGGTACTCTGGTCCCTGTCCATCCTGGCAGCCACCTCCTTTGCCCGGTACTCGCCCCCCTTTCTGAGAAAGGAGAGCACCCGGTTGTCCATATCCGTCAGGCTGTAGAGGCACTCGAGAACTGTATTGCATTGAATATCTTCCGTGGAGAACGTCGGCTTGGTCATGGTACATCCCGATTATGAAACTAATACTACTTAATGATTTAGGGTGTGTGGCTCGCTCCACGCCCAGGACAAAACACTTATTTCCCTTCTTCACCATGATGTAACCGATGTCCGATGAAGAGGAGCTCCGGGATGAGATACGCTCTTTGAAGGCCCAGGTGAGTAACTTGGAGCAGATGCTGGAGCGGTTCATGAACATCCACGGTAGCGTTCTCAGCAATCTTTCCACCAACTCGGAGGTCGAGCGTAAGTACATACAGATGCTTTCACTCTACCGGCGCTACGGCAGGGTTTCTCCTTCTCTGCTCCCGGAGATAGACGATCCGGTTTCCGAGTCCATAGTTGAGTTACTACTGACCACGGAAGTTCCCCTGAACATATCCCAGATCGCGGAACGATTGAGGGAGAAACGGGGATCATCGTCCCGGCATACGGTGAGGGACCGATTGAACTCCCTGGAGGAGAAAAACGTTGTCAGAAGGGTGGAGGGAAGTCACGGTAAAGGCTATGTTTTAACGGATTCCATACTTGACAAGTGGGCAAAATTGCTCGGTATAAAGATATAGTTTGAACAGCCTATTGAGTATTACAAAAAAAAGAGGTGTAAAAAAATGGAAGATATGGATGACATAAAGGAACTGAAAGGGGTCATGGAGACCCTGAACGAGACCGTCCCCTCCCTGATATCGGGGATCGTGAAGGCGGTGTACAGCGCCGAGGACAGCGAAAAACTGGCCCAGAGCACGGCCAAATTCTACAAGGAACTGGTGGCCGCCGGCATGGACAAGGAACACGCCTATCAGCTGACCCGGGATTTCATGAAGGGCCGGGACGTGAGCAGCCTCATCAGGGAAGCCCTGGGCAGCGCGGATATTTTCTCCCACGGTTCCGTCGGAGACGACATGGGAGAAGAGATAGAGAACAAGGTGAGGAAGAAGCTGAAGGATAAGATGAACGAGGACTGGGATTAGGTATGTCCCGGGACGAGGGGGACAGGGCACCCTTGGTGTTCGCCGTTGCGGTAGCCACCGCACTCCCTCTCATCTTGAAGGTTTTTATGGTATACCTCGGTCTGAAAAGAGCCCAGAAAAAGAGGACCCGTGTGTTCAGAAAAACCCTTAAAAAGTCGGGGATGCCAAAAGATGTGGTGGACCGTCTGACCGACGAGTTGAAGGACATCTCAATCAGAGACCTCCTGTCAAAAACCGGCATACTCGAACTAAAGGATCTTTACCCCTTCTGAGAACCCCCTTCCCTTCTTTTGTTTTGGAAAAGAGATTTATCCCCCTTTTACCATAGGTCTAACCATGATAGGAGACCCACTTCACTACCCCCATCCCTCCAGGAGGAACGTGATATATGGCACAGACATGGTCTGTACCTCGCACCCCCTGGCATCCCAGGCAGGCCTGG
>SLLU01000123.1 GCA_007133925.1 Candidatus Halarchaeoplasma halalkaliphilum
GGGCCAGGGGGGAATTGACCCCATCCCTGCCCTTGGCCAGGAACACACTGGCCCGCTCCTTCCCCATGTACCTCGCGGCAACGTAGCCGTCACCCCCGTTGTTTCCTGTACCGCAAAGAAATAGGAACTTCTCACCCGGATACCTGGAAAGGAGTTCCTCTGCCAGTGCCTTCCCTGCGTTCTCCATCAACACACCGGGCGGCACTCCCCGGTACTCGGAATTTCGGTCCATTATCCCCACTTCTGTGAAGGGTATCATGAACCATCATCTATCCCCGGTGTAATATCCTTTTTGGAACCCTCCCTTCATGCAATATAGTTATTAACCCCCAATCAGATATTATCCCATACAGACAGGAAGGTTACACATGTCGAAAAAGACCCAAGACCCGAGGATGAAGACCTTTGTAAAGGGGTTGGACGAAGTTCTCAATGGAGGTATCCCCCGAAAAAACATCGTTCTACTGGCGGGTTCCCCGGGAACCATGAAATCCAGCCTGGGTTTCTACATACTGTACCACAATGCCATAGCCAATGATCTCAAGGGATTGTACGTGTCCCTGGAAGAGGGTCGGGGGACCCTCCTCAACGGGATGAAAAGCCTGGGCATGGATCCGGAGAATGTTTCGGATAAGGTGATGGTCCAGGACATAAGCCTCATAAGGAGTCACCTTAAGGAACTGGACGGCAAGGGGTGGATGGAGGTGTTCAAGATGTATCTCAGGAACCTGAAGATGAACCAGGGCTACCATTTCCTTGTAATAGACTCCATGGCAGTATTGGAACTGATGGCGGACATGGAAAATCCCAGGAAAGAGCTTTTCGAGTTTTTCACATGGCTCAGGAACCTGGACGTGACCACTTTTTTGATACACGAGTTGCCCGCCAACGATCTACAATTCTCGGATGCCGGAGAAGGTTTCCTCACAGACGGCATCCTTCATCTCGAGCTGCGGCGTGAAGCGAACAACGTTGACCTCTATCTCAGTGTTATCAAGATGAGGAAGACCAGCCATTCACGTGACTATTATCCCCTGCTATATGCAGACGGGTTCGAATTGATCAGGGGCTAGATGCGAGGTCCCACCAGCTGCCATACGATTAATGCCAGTATTGTCAGGGCGAGAACGTAGACCACCTTATCCACGATCTTTTCGCTTTTTTCGCTCTTGTAACCCAGTTTTTCCAAAAGGGAGTTGAGCCCGTCTCTGAAAACGAATCCTCCGTCCAGGGGTATCGCCGGGAGTGCGTTGAACAATCCAACCATCAGGTTGAGCCAGAAGACCCAGTAGAGGGAGTTTGCGGTCACCCAGAAAAGCCGTGACGGAAAAACACTCAGGGGTCCGGTCACCTGATAAAGTGATGTGATCTCCGAGGGAAGGGGTGAAAGACCCAGGAAGGGGTATGATATGAAGAAAAGGGTGGACTGCACCATATTCCGGGATATGCGTCCGCCGTAGGGGGATGACATCATCCTGGGTATCAGGTCCACATCCCATACGCTCAACCCCATGTAGCTGGTTCCCAATCCCAGGTAGCCCTTACCCATGTACTCATCTTTGTTCTCACGGGGATAGTGTTGTGCGTACCCATCGTACTTATCCGCCAGGGTCACATTGGTGGAATGTTCAACGTATCCGGTCCCGTTCCACCGATGGTAAACTATGTTCACACTCTGATCAGCCAGGGAGGCATCAACCATCGTCTGGAAATCATCCATGTTCCTTATGTAGGCTCCATCCATGGATATCATCACGTCCCCTCCCCTCAACCCGCCAACATGAGCGGGGTAGTCCTTAAGCACGGTGGTAACCACCACCCCTGCATAGATCTGCCGTGAGACCTCTTCCTTCTCCCTCAGGCTTCTCACCTCAACATCCCTGCCCGGTTCCACATCCAGGGACGTGAAGTCCTCAATGTTCCTCACCTCTCTTCCGTCTATCTCCGTTATGAGTTCCCCCCACGACACATCGGACAGGTGTGCCGGTGAATCTGACACTATCCCGTTGACTATAACCCCTTCGTTCACCGGCTCCACGGCACCCATGAACAGCGAGGTGAAGAGCAGCACGCAGACCAGGGCCAGGATTATGTTGGTGGTTGGGCCCACGGAATATATCCTGTCCCGCTTGAGCTTTGGCATCTTTTCCATCTCCTCCTCATCGGGTTCCACGAAGGCCCCCAGGGGGACCACCAGGAATATCAGGCCCAGGGTCTTTATCTTTATATCTCCCACCCTGGCCAGTATGCCGTGGGAGAATTCATGGACTATTATGGCAGTTGCCAGTCCCAGTATCCCGTACCACACCGGTATGAGTGGATTCACTCCGGGTATCCCTATTATCAGTCTTGGGCTGGGTGCCTGTTCCGAGGGTATCTGGGAGGCAAGGTATGCGGACCAGACCACCAGTCCGAATATGGTCACCATGCAGATGCCCAGGACCACTATGCTCATGTTGCCGTAGAGTTCCCAGAACCGCTTTTTCCTTGAAAGGTATTCTATGAGGTCCTTGCCCCGCTGTGTCTTCCAGAACAGTATGGGTGTGGAAAACTCCAGGCCGTATTTCTTCAGGAAACCCTTTTTTTCCAGAACCCCGAAGGTCACTATGAATCCGCA
>SLLU01000010.1 GCA_007133925.1 Candidatus Halarchaeoplasma halalkaliphilum
GAACGTGATGACCTTCGATTATTCGATATGCGAGACGTAGTGTTTTTCTTGTCTGGTGGGAGCGGTCTGAATTGAGCGGGATTGGTACAATACATCATCTTTGCCAAAGATCAGAGTAGGGCAAACCTTACCTTAATGGATAGGAACCTCAGTAGGGCAAACTTTCGTGGGTTCCCAGATACTCCTTCTCCACCATATCCCTCAATTCGGTCCTACGGATCTTGCCGCTTATGGTCTTTGGTAGTTCGTCAACGTATTCTATCTGTCTGGGATATTTGTAAGGTGCGGTCACTTCCTGAACGTGCTTCTGAAGTTCCCTGGTCAGTTCGTCCGATGGCGTGTAGCCTTTGTTCAACACGATATAGGCCTTTACCACCTTTCCCCGTATCTCATCCGGGGCACCTATGACCGCGTTCTCCATCACAGCAGCGTGTTCCTGGAGGGCGCTCTCCACCTCGAAGGGACCGATCCGGTATCCCGAGGCCTTTATCACATCATCGGAACGACCCACGAACCAGAAATAGCCGTCCTCGTCTTTGTACGCCTTGTCTCCCGTGTAATACCAGCCACCGGAGAACATCTCGGACGTTTTTTCCTCATCCTTCCAGTATTCCCTGAATATACCCGGGGGACGTTCCGGTTCTACCCGTACGGCTATGTGACCTTCCTCGCCTACCGGTAGAGGGTTTCCCGAATCATCCACCACTTCTACCACATGCCCCGGAGTGGGCTTACCCATGGATCCGGCCTTCACAGGCATGCACGGATAGTTGGCCACCAGCGCCACGCTCTCGGTTTGTCCGTAATAATCGTATATCCGGAGTCCGGTGAATCTCTCCCAGGTATCGATCACGTCGGGGTTAAGAGGCTCCCCCGCACTGAGTGTGTGCCTCAGGGAACCGAGGTCGTAATTCTCCATATCCTCGTTGATCATCATCTTGTATATGGTGGGTGGGGCACAGAACACGCTTATGTGGTGGTCTTGAAGTATCTTCAAACTCTTGGCCGCACTGAACCTTCCGGTAATATCCTGCTGTACTATGGTGGCACCCACTATCCACTGGCCGAACAACTTACCCCATGCGGTTTTTGCCCAGCCGTTATCGGCGATGGCCCATATGGTGTCCTCGGCCTTGAGGTCCTGCACGTACTTTGCGGTCACCGTGTGGCCTATGGGATATGCATGGGTGTGAAGCACCATCTTGGGATATGATGTGGTTCCCGATGTGAAGTAGATGAGCATGGGATCGCTGCTTTTTGTCCCGGGTATGTCTTCCCTGTCCAGTTCCGGAGACGCTTTCTCCATGATCTCATCATAGGATACCCACCCGTCTTCCTCTCCCCCCATCAATATGAAATTTTTCAGGGAGGGCAGTGCCTCTCTCACCTCATCCACCTTTTGGTGATTCTTGATATCGGTCACTATCACACTTGCCCCGGACTCACCGACCCTGTACTGTATATCTTTGGGTACGGAAAGGTTCGGAGTGGGGATGGGTATCACACCCATTTTTATCATCCCCAAAACTGCAACGTACCATTCGGGTACCCTGTGCACCAGGATCATGGCCCTATCCCCTTTTTGGACTCCCATCTCCCGGAGGGCGTTGGCGAACCTGTTGGACAACTCCTTCAGCTGACCGAAGGTGTGTTTCTGGACTCCTTCGCCCGAATCGTCGATGGATATCAACGCTACTTTATCGGGCTCCTTTATCCCGTGTCGGTCCACCTCGTCGAATGAAAAGTTGTAATATTCGGGTACGTTCCATCGAAAATTATTCCTCTCTTCTTCATAATTCTTCATGTTGTGTTCCGGTTCCATGGTGATCATTATGCTTGAAAAAGAACCCATACAAAATACTTTTGTTCAGTTATCCTCTCAATCTCCGTATGGTATGGATTACCTTTGAGGATCATAGGGGATTGGAGAGTTAAAACAACCAAATATCATCTGGAGCCCTGGCTGGCATGATAAAAAAGAAATGAAGGGATTGTTATTTTCGCAGGTTGGAGGCTGGAAAATGTGGAAGAGTCTTTGTACGGTATCCCCCTTCATTTCCTTTAATACTAAAAGAAACACATGGTATATAAATATTTCTTTGCATCCCCGTGCAAGAACCTTGGTAAATAGTTCCCTTGAACCATGGGCATTTCAGTTGATTAATCTACACAATCATTAAATAGCCAAAAAAACGGTGATTAATATAGTGTTTTAGATGCCAGAAAATGAACAGAGTCTCCGCCAAAAGATGGAAAAGTACAAGAAACAGCTGGATAAATTGAAGGCTGAACGGAAGCGACTCCTCGGGGAAAACCAGAAGATAAAAGAGGAAGCCAGGAGCATACTCAAAGAGAAAGCGGAACTCCTTGAGCAGAAGGAGGATATAATAGAGGGGTTAAAGGACAAGCTCAAGGGAGAAGGGGGAGATATTTCCACGGAAAATAAAGAACTGATGGAATCCTTTGAAAAGGAAAATCGGGAGTTGAAGGATGAGATCGGGGAACTCAACGTCGAGAATGAGAGGTTGACCAAAGAACTCAAAAGGTACAGACAAAAATACGCCACACCTGCCATAGAGGCCAAAGAAGATCTC
>SLLU01000159.1 GCA_007133925.1 Candidatus Halarchaeoplasma halalkaliphilum
GTGATATCCTGTATGAAACCCACGGTACCTATGATCTCCCCCTGATCCGTCTTGTGGGGTGTTGTACCCACCATCACATCTATTATCGAACCGTCTTTTTTTATCAGCCGGGTCTCGTAAATCTCGCTAATTTCCCTGAGTCGATTTTTCGTTTTTTCCTTCATATCCCGGAAATCCTCTTGAGAGGATAGGTTAGCAAGGTTCATTCCAGTGAATTCTTCCCTATGATATCCCAGCATATCCGCGAAGCGTTCGTTGGCGAAGATGATGTTCTCATCAAGATCGGTGATACCAACACCCACTATGTTGTGCTCTATCCAGGTCTGGTATCGCTCTTTGGTAGCTCTGAGTTCCTCTTCAGCCCGGCGCCTCCGTATATCTGCAAATAACTGGGCGATCATGGTGGCCACGGTACTCAAGAAAGATTCCTCGTCCGGATACCATCTCCGTTTCTTGCCTATGTGCTCACAGCAGACCACACCCACCTGTTCCCCCTCCATTACTATCCCCGCATCCATCATGGAAGTAATACCCAAGGGTTTTAGATAGTTTTCAGACAGTTCCATAGTTCTGGGATCCATCACCGCATCTTCGGCATATATCCTACTCTCCTTTTTCATGGCATGGAAATATGATGGGAAGTCGTTTGTTCTTAGAATGGTTCCGCTGCTGTGCTCGTCCCTATGGGATTCGTAAAGGTTCAAACATCTCAACTCTTGCCCGTCTTCCGATAACTGCCATATGCTGGCTCTGGCAACGTTAATCGTCTCAGACAGAACCTTGGAGATTGTTTTAAGGGCTCTATCCTGATCACCGCGAACCAGTGTATCTTCGATCACCAGTCTCGCCACGGCGGATCGCTGCTTCCTGGCACGTTTTCCACGTTCCCGGAGTTCCGTTTCCATCTTTTTTCTCATGGATATGTCCCGGATGAGCACTATATCCGAAGGGAGGCTTTTCTGTAACATTATGCTTGCATTCAGTTCGACTGGAAATGGAGTGCCATCTTTTTTTATCAAAACGGTTTCATAGACTGAAGGAACTTTCTTTCCTTTCATCCTGTCCTGGTAATATCTTGAGACCTTTGGCAATTCCTCGGGTGCGATGTGATCGAGAAAAGAAGTACCTTTCAGTTCTTCAGTGGAATATCCGCTTATCTCCTCCACCTTTGGATTGGAGTACACGATTTTCCAGTCCTGGATAACGGCGACTCCGTCGTTGGCCCTCTCGACCAGATTTCTGTACCGTTCCTCGCTCTCACGAAGGGCTTTCTCCGCCATGATCTTGTCTCTTGCAAATGCAAGGTCACCGCACACCTCATCCAGGAGTTCTCTTTCTTCCTGGGTGAAATCCATGTCCAGGGGTACACATGCTCCCATGACACCGTTGAGTTTATCTTTCTTCAGCATGGGTACGATTATTGCCTGGTGATTCTCTTTTATGCCGCAGATGGGGCATTCACCCCATTCTTGATCCACATCTTCTACGATCTTCATGGTACCGTCAGAGATGATATCTTCGATCTCCTTTGAGATGGCTTTTTGTCCGTCCAAGAACACATCTTCACCGCTAACGTTCTGTGCCACGGGTGTGATCTTTCCGCCCTCCGAACGCATGGCTATGGTGACCGCCATGTAGGGTCGGACTTCATTCAGTATGTGGCAGGCTTTTCGAAGGATTTTTTTGAGACCTTCCTCCTTCACAATCAATTGGTTTATGTCCCTTACAGCGGTCCGAAGTGACTGGAGTTCCTGGGCCAAAGCCTCGGCTCCCTTTCTATCGGTGATGTCCATGCTTATCTCCACCACCCGCTCTATTTCACCCGCATCGTTGATCTCCGGTGACGCGGTGATCCACCAGTATCTTCCGTCCGGGGATTGTACCTCTCCACGGTGAGTCTCACCGCTCGCTATGGCTTTGGTCACCGGGCAGTCGATGCAGGGACCCTTTGCATCACCCCATATCTTGTAACACTTTTTTCCCACCAGTTCCCAGTGGTTTTTTCCCACTGAATCCGCTGCGGCCTTGTTGGCCCAGAGCACCTGATGATCCATACCATGGTAGATCACGTGCTCTGCGGTATTATCGAGTATCCTTCTCTTCTCATCCTCGGAACGCTTCAGTGCTTCCTGGTTCCTGTATCGCAGCACCTCCTGTTTTATGGCCTGGACCAGAACTCCGTACAGGACTTTAGGATCGCCCCCCTTCTGTATGTACCTGTCGGCACCCAGGTTCAGGGCTTCCACGGCCACCTCTTCCCTTCCCCTGCCTGTGAATATGATGAAGGGGATGTTCATCTTTATCTCATGCCGGATCATCTTCAATAGTTCCAATCCGTTCATTCCCGGCATCTGAAAATCTGATATCACCGCATGAAACTCACGATTTTCCAGAAGTTCGAGTGCCTCGGCACCGGAACCGCATGTTTCCACCCGTATATCTTGATCCTCCATCCCAATGAAGACCTTTGCCTGTTCCAGTAAGGAAGGTTCATCGTCCACAAGTATTATCTTCATAACACTCAATCTCACATTTCTAAAATATAATCGTCCCCA
>SLLU01000050.1 GCA_007133925.1 Candidatus Halarchaeoplasma halalkaliphilum
AATTAGGCCTTGGTTTAAAGGGATATTTAGCTAATCTTTTTAAGGTGTCGTAACAATTCCGTCGTTCCTTATCTGAGAGTGAATCTAGATATTTTTCTACATCCGGATGGAAGAATACCGAGTAGCTCATTCCAATCCTCTGGTTTTTCCGTATTCTTCAAGAGAAATATGTTTTTCCCGGTCCTTTTCTGCCTTATGGTGAAGGTAAACAGAAAAGGCATCAAATTTCTCTCTCAATAGATCACGTATGAATTCTCCTTTCGAGGTATAGTCCCCTCTCTCGACCAGTTCCTCCAACTCGTTATATTGACTTTCCGTGATCCTAACGTTGAGTGTTTTTGTTTTTGTTGTCATGGTCACCTATGTGTTACCAATGCAACACAATGATATAATCCTTTGGGTGTGGACATTACTGCATCATAATCGGTCTGTCGAATACTCGCCGCGAGCGGTGGCAATATCAATCCAGCACTTTTTGCCACTTCTCCCTAACACATACGGGCTCAAAGCCTATGGAGTTGTAGAAATCCACAACTCCGCCGAAGCAGTACTTGGCTCCCAGTTCCTTTGTCTTTTTCATGGCTTCCGTGAGTGCCATTGTTGCCAGGCCTTTACCCCTGTGCTCCGGCACGGTGGCCAGGGGTTCCAGATAGGCGTATCCATTCTGTTCGTTCAACCACATCCCCGCGTAACACGCATATTTTCCGTCAGGGGCCTTGATTATGGTGGTTAGGTCCTTACGAAAATTGGGCCCGCTCTGCATGAACAACCTTCCTTCGTTATCATCATCAGGATCCGGGCCGTGGTCGAATCCCTTCCACAGGCATTCATTTATCTTTTCCAGGTCATTTTCGTCCTCCAGGGAAATGAGCGAATATCCTGTAGGGAGGTCCGCTTCAACGAAGTCTTTTTCGTAGGGGAATATGGTCACCGGTTCCGTGTACACTTTTTCGTACCCGTTCTCGAGTAAAAGCTGACTTTTTTCCTCCTCTTTATCTGTGATCCAGACACATAAGGTTCTTTTTCCATCAGATATGGCTGATAGTTCCCTTTCAGAGTATTCCAGCATTTCCGGTAGCAGATGTCCGTAATCTTCCCTTACACTGAGAAAACACTCCCCCGGGACCATCTCGTAGCACGCCACCCCCACGAGTTCTTCCCCGTCCTCCCAGAGACCGAAGCGTGGGCTGGACTCCTGGTCGAAGAAAGGGTGAGTATGAGCATATTCGAAAAACGGTCTTAACAGATAACTGTTAAGGGTTTCCGGATCATAGTTATCGTCTAAGAACCGACTCACCTTTTCAAAATCGGCCAACATCCTGTATCTTCTGTTGGTAACCATATTTTTCACATCTTTAGGCTCGAACTACGAATCGCTGCTTGTTATTATAGGTTACCGTTGGGCCTGGAATGACTGATCAGGTACCTTGAACGGTGATCGTTACGATGATATTTCCTTTTTAGTCGCAATCACCGATTTCTTGCCTTTTGGAGCTAGTCTGTCAATAAATGGCAATATATTACAAATACTGTAAATGGTTTACAATGTAATATGGCAATAGCGGATAAGAGGATACCTGTCACCGAGGAGACCCTGGATAAGTTGAAGAGATTGGGACACAAGGGACAAACCTACGATGAACTCATAAATGAGATGATGGACGCATACAGAAAGGAAAAACTGATCAAGATGCTCAAAGAACATCGGGAAGAGGGTAACTTTGTTGATTTCGACGAGGAGGTTAAATGAGTTATCGCCTACTGGTGGAAGAGAGCGAATAAAGCAAAAATTAGAGAGATACTCATAACCGATCCATTTCCCGGAGGTAAGGGTGACATCGGTGCAGCACAGGGGTGTCATGAAACCTTTATGCAGATCTATTTCAGTGATCTTCTCATAACCACCTTTTCTTCGGTTTCGTAGCAAACACGGAAACCCGCTTTTTCGTACAGTGCCATCGGTCCCATGAAGTCCTCGGCTTCATCCGTAAATCGTTTGTTTGGGTAGGCTTCCACAAAATCGAAGCCGTCCTTTTTTGCATCCTCGCAGACCTTCTCCAGGAGCATCTTTGCCACACCTTTTCTCCTCATCTCCGGTGCGATGGCGAAGCAGAATACGGACTTGATCCGTACCCCGGGTGAAGATTCCTCCGTACGAACCGAACCCATGAAATTTCGCCAGCAGTAACATAAGTAACAGTCTGATCTGGTATTGGCATTGCACCACCCCACGACCCGGTTATCACTGTAGGCCAGATACCCCTGGATATTATCACCTGCTATATAATCAGCGGCCAGTGCTCTCCTTTTCTCCACCGATGAATAATCCTTACCCTCTATATCATCGTTGCACCACCAGATACAATAGCACCTGTGTTCCTCCTTATTGGTGGCATGGGGTGTGGTATCAAAGAAGTGCAGGTAATCCGCCGTCAGTTCGGGCGTCAGCTTACGAATTTCAACATCCAATCCGGACCACCACATACATCTTATCCATCTCGTTCAAGCACTGGCGGGATATAAATGATACGCTGTTCGGAGCCATGGAGTGGATATAACTCCTCGTAATTATCTGAAGTCGTCGAACATAAGGGGTATATTTTTCCCTACAATCCATGCGCTGTTCACGGTTTCATCATGACCCCATCCCCCTCACATGCCACCCTCCGCCCGAACATATTGGTGTACGATGGAAAAGGTTATTTAATACCGTCCGATGGAATCGTGGTAACATGAAATTGAAGGAGATATACAGGAAAGCCGTCGATATGGGGACCGAGGTGGACCCCAGGGGTGTCGAGGCTCTCAACAGGATTTTGGAAGATGAGAAAAAGGATTACGAGAAACTGGAAGGTGCCGACAAAGAGGTGTACGACCTCCAGAGGCTGGAGAACCCGTTCCATGATACACGGATACTCCACGGGGACCCGGAGACGGATGTGGAGGGCGTCCTGGTGGGCATCGATCTCACTACGGGCGAGGTGGTCCTTACGGACAGGCTGAACGAGAAGGGGACACGGATAGACCTTATGATCAGTCATCATCCCAGCGGACTGGGTATAGCGGGGCTCCCCGAGGTTATGCACCTGCAGAAGGACATCCTCTACGAGTGGGGCCTGCCCATCAACGTTGCAGAGTCCCTCATGGACGAGAGGATAAAGGAGGTGAATAGACTGGTGAAGGGCAGGAACTACAATAAGACACTGGATGCCGCCGAACTCATGGATATACCCTTCATGTGCATCCACACACCCGCGGACAACCTGGTGAACCATCATCTGACGGAACTCATAGAGAACACAGAGCTGGAGACCGTCAAGGACGTCCTGGAAATGCTCAAGGACATACCGGAGTACCACGAGGCCCGGAAGTTCGGAGACGGGCCCTTCGTGCTGGTGGGTAGCGAGAACAGAAAGGCCGGAAAGGTCGTTGTGGAGATGACCGGGGGTACCCAGGGTTCGAAGAAATCCTACGCGAAACTGGCGGATAAGGGCGTGGGAACCCTCATAGGCATGCACCTCAGCGAGGATCACAGAAAGGAGGTGGAGAAGCACCACCTCAACTACGTCATAGCGGGCCACATGGCCAGCGATTCACTGGGACTGAACCTGTTGATGGATGCCCTGGAAAGCAAGGGTGTCAAGGTATATCCATGCAGCGGGTTCATACGCCACTCACGTAACGGATGATAGAGATCAGTGGACTGGGGAAGAGCTACGGAGATTTTGAGGCTCTCAAAGGTGTGTCACTAACTGTCCCCCCGGGGACCATACACGTTCTGCTGGGTTCCAACGGTGCCGGGAAGACCACCCTCATAAAGATACTCACAGGGCTGCTCAGGGCCTCCTACGGCCGGGCCCTCATAGACGGTGTATCCGTTTGGGATGACGTGGATGGAAGGGCCCGTTTCGGATACATGCCCGAGCATCCTCACCTCTACGACAAGCTCACAGGAAGGGAGTTCCTGGACATCATGGGTTCACTCAGGGGTATGGAGCCGGTACCGTTGGGAGGACGAATCGACGGTCTGGCGAAAGAACTGGAGCTGGAGCGGGTCATGGACAGCGAGATAGAGAGTTACTCCAAGGGTATGAAGCAGAAGATACTGTTCGCCAGCGCCCTTATCAACGACCCGCCCAACCTCATACTGGACGAGCCCACCAGCGGACTGGACCCCAGGTTCGCCAGGTACATCAAGGGGAGGATAAGAGAGGAGGCCTCCAGGGGAAAGAGCGTTCTCATGAGTACACACATCACTTCGATAACCGAGGATATCGCCCACCGGGTGGCGGTGATAGAGGAGGGGGACATAGTGGCCCAGGGGACCCCTGACGAGCTGTACGAGAGATACCACTGCAGGTCCATGGAGGATGTGTTCGTGGAGGTGGTCAACCACGTCAGGGCACGTCATTGACCTTTTCTCCACGGAGGTCATAAAGTCCTTCAGGGTGGGCAGGAAGAAGCTGGGAGGGCACCCCCTTATGACATTCTGGTTCCTCATACTCCTGATCGCAGGTATAGGGATGTCCCTCCACGTGATAGTGCTCATAGCGGCCATGGAGGAACCCATCATAAATCCCACTGAGAGGGACATACTGTTCTCCATATTCTTCATACTCATGGCGAAGGCATCCGCGGAGACCTCCGAGGATACCATGAGAAACTCCAGTTTGAAACACTACTTCGCCTCACCCGTGAAGAACTGCCACCTTGTGTTTTCACGGCTTCTCAAGGTATTCTGGTACAATCTGGCACTGGTGGCGGTGGTCATGGGTCTGGTGGGCCTCATCGTCCGGTTCCAGGGGATGGAACTCCCGGCGGGAGGGGATTTCTACGTGCGCCTTTACGGTGTCGTCATACTGGCCCCCCTGGTTGGCTTCAACGTGGCAGTCTTCACCCACCAGGACGGCATGAAAAGGAAGCTCATGTTCCTGTTACCCTACGGTCAGATCATAGGCCTGCTCTGGCTCTCGCTCCACCCGTCCCTGGGAACCAGCACCAGATTGCTCTACATCGCAGCCATGGCCCTCTACTCCGTATCCGTGACATACTTGATCTCCGATGCGGTCAAAGAAGGGTGGGCAGCCAGTGTCAAGAGCAGGGACGGGAGCATATTCAGCTTCCACTCCCGAAGGGATTTTCTCCCGAAGGCATTACCCGCTCCGGTGAGAAAGATCGCCCAGGGGGAGATACTCAGGAGATGGAGGAACAGGCAGATACCGGCCACCCTGGGGGTCACGGTGCTCCTGGCCGCAGGTCTGGTGTTCATCTACAGACAGCTGGGACCGAACCCGGACATCGGCCTGGACCTGGGCAAGTATTTCTATCCGGCCCTCATAGGCATAGCCATATACACAACAGTGGTGGTCCACAGCGTCATACCCTCCCTCACCCTGTTCAGCAGGGACGGCAGCAGACTGTGGAGCCTCAGGACCGCACCGGTGGAGCCCTACTGGGTAGTGACGGGAAAGGCGTGCTCCACCCTTCTGTTCGCACCCATCACCAGTGCCCTGGTTGTAATTCCTGCATCCCTGGCACTGAGGTACCCCATCTCTTTCGTCCTGTTCGCTTACGTCGCCTCCATGACCATGTACTTCCTTTTCACCGGTATGGGGGTGCTCATGGGGATACTCTTTCCCAACTTCGACGAGAGCAACAGGGGGGCACCGGACGTGATGACCATGTACATAGGCCTCATGATGTGCCTTTTTGCAGGAGCATTCTTCCTGGGACCCCCCACCGCCATACTGGAAAGGGACAGGTTCCTGGGGATCATGGCATGCATACTCTCTGCGGATCTGGCCGCCCTTGCCATGGTGATCATGTTCAGGTACGGGGGAAAGAGGTACGGGGAGATGGAGATAAACATGTAGCAATCAGATTATATAGCCGTAAACCATGTGTATGTCCATGAAAGTACTCCTTTGCATCTCCGGCGCATCGGGTGTGATATACGGATACAGGTTACTCAAGGCACTATCTGAGATGGAAAACGTGGAACCCTACCTGGTAGTATCGGAGGCCGCCAGGGGTATAATGGATCTTGAGCTGGATGTGGATCCGGAAGAGATGAAAGCCCTGGCAAAAACCTGTTACGAACCTGATGACATGGGAGCTCCCCCTGCATCGGGGAGCGCACTCTACGATGCGGTGGTGATCGCACCTTGTTCCGTGTCCACTCTGTCAAAGGTGGCCGCAGGTATAGGAGATAACCTAATTACCAGGGCTGCGGCCGTTGCCCTGAAGGAGGGTAAAAAGTTGATATTGGTACCCAGGGAAACACCTCTTTCCATCATCCATCTACAGAACATGGTCATCGTCAGTTCCGCCGGGGGCACCATGCTTCCAGCCTCACCGGCCTTCTACGGGAATCCGAAGACCATTGAGGACATGGTGGATCACATTGTGGGTAAGATACTCGATAGTATGGGATTGGAGAACCAAATATACCCCCGGTGGGAATCTGATCACAGGACTTCTGTGTGATCGAATTCCTTCTTGAGTATGCTCAGTTCGGAATCAGATATGGATTCCGGGTTCAGATGCACCATGTATGTGATCCCGTTGAGTGAACAGGTATCGGTGGTCTTCTTGAGAAATTTGGAGACCCTTTCGAACCCGTTCTCTACTATGAGGTATTCCAATCCGTCTAGTAAGAGCACACCGCCCTTCTGCTCTTTTGAAAAATTAGATATGGCCCGGGTTATGTCGAATTCCAGACGTGTGGGGTCCAGCACGTCGTGTTCGCTGGAATCATGATCTGACAGCCATTTGATGTCCACGTCGCCCAGGGAATGCTTGACCCGCATCTTTGAAGGTATCTTCGTGGTAACTATGAGACCGGGAGCACCATCTTTAACAAGATCCTTGTATATGCTGAAAACCCGATCGCCATCCTCTTCCAGGAAAATGTAGTTGTACCCTGGTTTCAATCGTCTCTGTTTTTCACCGCAAGATGGACACTTGATCAGCAAGGGGTTCTTTCCGGTCTTGGTCACGAAGGTAAGACCGCATTTACACTTCTTTTTAGCCATTCCGGATGGCTTCTTCACCGCTGCAACCTTGGGTTTCCTGGTGGGCTTCCTGTCCTCCTCGGATATGTTCTCTGTTTTCTTTGAGTATATGTACATGGAAAGAAACACGCTGGCGACCACTAGCACCACGGAGATCGCTATGAAAATGAGTCCGCCTATATAGATGGGACCCATGCTCGGGAAAATGTAGAATACCAGTATCAATATGGACATGATCCTGGCGGGTATGTGGGCCGATGGATCCTTCTTCACCCCGATCCTTCGGGACACATGGAAATTTCTCCGGTACTTCTTGAACTCATCCCTGGGTATCTTTACAGCCATATAGGATGTCACCGCGGCGATCACGAAGAGTATCTGGGGATTCTCGATCAAGTTGAACTGCTTCCATCGTATGGTGGCAGTGGGCTCGTCATATCCATCGTACCGGACGGAATAATGTAGTACCTTACCCGCAGGAGTCCTGAGGACGTAGAGTGTCCCGTCGTCGTAATCTGGTTTATAAAAGCTGTGGGTACCAACGACGGCAGTCCAATGTGTGAGTTCTGATTCACCCGCCCACGAAAGTCCATATCCATATATCACCATGAGTTCGTCACCGGGAACCAGGCTCAAATCAGCTGCATTCACGTACCCGTCGGGTGTTATGTCTTCACCGGGGTGAATCACCGTTATGTTACCTCCCAGATCCCGTACCACAAAACGTGCCTGTATGTCCCCGTCCTTGACGATTATGTTATCATGATCGAGCTGGTACTCCCTCTGGCCCGGGGAAGGTATGGTCTCGTTCCTTTCTATCAGTATCTCCTCCACGGGTATGACTATGGAATCGAATATGGCGGTCATAACCCTGTGATCAGCCATGTTAAGCTCATATTCGTGGGTCCCTGGACGCTCGTGGTAGCTTATGGTGAACTTGATCTCTATGGGAGAAGAATCTTCTGCTGTGGATCCAAGAAGACCCACGGTGCTGTCATAGATGTTGTTTGAAGTTAGAGAAGACCGGGTTATCTTGACACCGTGATAGTCTATGTGGTCTTCAGGTTCTATGTCCCTTTCCGGCATGAACTCGTATACCGGATGAACGTTGCTCCTGCGGTAACTGTTCAGGGCATCCCCTCGCTGAAGATAGGATTCCAGCATCCTGTTGGTTTGTAGATACTCCGTGAGGTGCTCCTCGGTCAATACCCCTTCGCCGTCACCCACGCTGTTCACAAGGACCCTCCTCAGATCCCTGGCGGCCTCTCCTGTCAAACGCCATCGCACATTGCCGCCCCCCACCTCTCCGGCCTGGGGTATGAGCTGCATATTGGTGTTACATCTGAGTGTTCCGCCCTGGGTACCCACTGTTTCCGAGGATCCCATCATGGCGAGGAGCGGAGCGAAGAGCACAAGTACGCACATCAAGGCTATGATCTTCTTGGTTTCCCTCAACATCGTATTCGCCTATAGTAACTCAATACCCATATATAATCCTGATGGAATACGGTTGCTTTAAATAAGCCCTGTACCATATGCGGTACAGATGAAGAAAAGTCCCTTGGCCTCCAAGGTCATGGAAGAGCTCGAGGTGCTGGAGCGCACTGTTGACATACTGATCGCCGTGGAGAGAGAACAGCCCATAGGCATAATCAAGCTGAGTGCCATGTTGGACATACCCGAACACAAGGTGAGGTACTCACTGCGCATGCTTCAAAAGGAGGGTATCATAAAGGCCACTCCGGAAGGCGGTGTGATATCTCCACATCACGAGAATTTCAAGGAACATCTCAGGGAGATTCTTAATGAGATGGAAGAAGCCACCAAAAGGTTGAAGGATGTGCTCCGCAGCGATCTTTGAAAGACATCTACCCAAACTTCAAATAATGCTTGTACGGTTCCAGTAACGGATGTACGGAGACTACAAAATACCCTTCGAGGTGGCGGATGACGAACTTTCATTGAGTGTTAAAAAAGAAAGTGGAGGTTATACCTATACCAGACAGATGGGTGAGGACGTGGTCTCCAAGCAGATACTGACGGACTCCGCAAATCTGAACATATCCCCCATAGAACCCCTAAATCTGCCCATGAAGCTCACATCCGCCTTGCTCATAGAACTGGAGAACACGGTGGTCATAAAGCCACAATCCACCCAACACCTCTTTTTGACATTTCCTGTGGAACTTGGTGTGTTCCTCTACGCTCAAAAGGGTAAGAAGAACATAGACATATTTTCACTGGTAAAGCCGAAATACACCCTTTACGGGGATGTTAGCGAGGGGACCATATGCAGATACTGGAAGAGTTCGGTCCATACCGGAATACCCCAGGTAGACAAACTCCGGGAGGGAGTAATAGAGCTGGTGATCAAGAACGGCAGCCTGGAATGGATCGAGATGCACAGGGTAGTCTTCAACGCCTACGGGATGAAGATATTCTATGACAGGGAGCTGGTTGCCATGAAGGCAAGGATGTCCATAAGGGGAGAGGACACCTCTGTCACCGATTTCAAAAATACCCCCATTCGCAAGGGCATGAGGAAGGCTCTGGAGATATACCAGAAGGAGAGACAGCCCCTTAAAGGTACAAAATTCCTGATGGAGGGAGGTCTGTGATACTGGATAAGATACTATACAGCGATGTCACCGTACAGGATCTATTCGTTGCCCTTCTCATAATGCTCATCGCCACCATGATCGGGAAGGCCATAGCCATGAATCTGAAAAGGGCCCTGAAGGATATGTCCAAGGACAGGGCTTCCACCATATCTAAGGTTGTTTATTATTTCTTCGTGATCGCGGGTGTATTCATAGCTCTTCCCATGCTGAAGGTCAATCTCTCCGGCCTCCTGGTGGCTGGTGGACTCATGGCCATAGTCATAGGTTTCGCCAGTCAAAGCATCGTGACAAACCTCATATCGGGCATATTCCTGAGCATAGAGAAACCCGTGAAGGTGGAGGACGTGGTCAGCGTGGGACCAGGCGAAGGGACCATGGGCATGGTGGAAGACGTAAGGATTATTTCCACAACTGTGAGGACCTTCGAAGGAGTCTATGTGAGGATACCCAACGAAAAGGTGTTCTCCAACAGCATAACCAATTACATGGAGAACGTTGCCAGACGGTTCGAATACACAGTGGGCATAAGGTATAGTGACGATGCGGACAGGGCCAAGGAGAT
>SLLU01000058.1 GCA_007133925.1 Candidatus Halarchaeoplasma halalkaliphilum
ATGATGCCCCGTTTCTTCTCCACCACCCTCTCCTTCATCTGATCCGACAGACGATACTGGTCCAGGGGTATCCTGGCCACAGGTCTTGCGGCGGTTATCTCGTACCCGTCGGCAAAGGGTGGTTGGGCGATCACTATCCGCATGTTTTCCAGCTGCACCACCGTACTGCCGCCCCTTTCGAGTTCCAAGAATCCTTCCGAAGAACTGTGACATCTCTCGATTATTTCAGACCCGAGTAGTCGCAATTCGATCTCTCCGGAGATCTCTTCACAAAGCTCCTGGATACACATATTACCGGGTGTTCCCCTTTTAACCCTAGGTCTGGTTCCCGCCCTAAGGTGTACCGACATCACATCGTCGTCGAAGTAGTCATCTATCCACTTCACCTCCATATCCTGTTCAGGAGGTAAATACCTCACACCCACACCCATTATCCTGGCCACCTGAGCCTGCACGGCATCCCGGGTAAAAAGGATACCGTGCTCGGTGAGAGCCACATCCCTGACGATCCCGTCAAGATCAGGAGTTTTTCCATACCTGTAAGACCTCTCTTCTTTGAATACAAGGTTCACTTGCTTTTTGTCGTGCATCTCACGAAGAAGGTCAAGTTCCTTCAAACCCCGGATCGCGTCAACCTCGCCCGCCTTTGCCCGGGCCTCCAGATCCGCTAGCAGTGACCCCACTATCACGATCTCCGCTCCTGCCAATTCGTCATTTATAATGGAGGACAAGCATCCGTCCACCAATACGCCTGTATCGGGAACTAACTTCATGGGTTAAGCTTGTATATTGACGTATAAAAATCTTTGCAGCCGGTTTAGAACCGAACCATGTCAGGCAGTATTGTTCCCAAAGCCCACAGTATTCCCACCATACCGACTGCGGTGAAAACCAACCTCAGATCCAGGAAGATCAGTGCGAGACCTATGATCAGGGGTGCAAGGGTCATACCTACATATTTCATGGTGTTGAATATGGCCACAACTGAGCCCGTGAGATCCGGTGGAGATAATCGAGTCACCCTGTTGTAAATTGTGGGGGATGCTATCCCCATACCCACACCGTATATTATGAAGCTTAAACCTATCGAGTAACTTCCCGGGGGCCAAAGGGGTAACAACAAAAAGCAAATACCCATTAAAGCGAATCCCAGGGCTGCACGTTTACGCCAGTTCAAATACCTGGCGATGAACGTTGCCCTGGAAGCCATCAGGGCAGAAAAGAATGCCTGGCATGCCAGGGCCACACCGCTGAATATCTCGTCGAATCCATGACTTACTATAAGATAGACGGGGAGATATACCACCAGGGCATAGAGAAGAAAATACAGTATCATGGAGTGGATCATTATGTTGCGAACTTTTCTTATCCTTAGTGTCAAGAAAAGTGATGAGATGTAATCAAGGGGTGAACTGGCCTTAACACGGGTATCCGTGGAACCGGTTTCAGGCAGTAAAAAAAATAGGAATATGGCAAGAAGTATCGATAGTCCGTAGGCTGCGAAGATCAGTTTCCAATCTATGGATGCCAGTACGCCTCCCAAAAGGGGGATCAGCACGGCACCCAAGGATATGGTTCCCGATAGATAGCCCATGACCTTAAGTCTGGTGTCCCCTGAGAAAAGGTCACCTATGACAGTCATGGCCACCGGGACCAGGCCGGCGATACCGATACCCTGGACGAACCTCATGAACAGAAGTATGGAATAATTGGGGGCGAACATTATGGCCAGGCCGGCGAATCCGTCTATAAGAAGGCATGTTATGCCCACTTTTCTCCTGCCGACGTGATCTATGTAATAGCCCGTAACAGGGAGGCTGATGGCTGCGGCAAGGGTGTACACGCTGAGGACCAGTCCTATTTGTTCTTCCGAAACGTCGAAGGCCCTACCGATGGTGGGCAGCCCGGGAGCAACCAGGCCGCCGCCCATGACACCGAAGGCCCCCATTATGAGAAGCAGGGCGATAACAGACCCGGAAATGTTTCCATGTCGGGTTTTCAAGGACAACACTCCTGAATGGGGGATGGACGCATGATATTACCATGGCTCATATGGAACCAAAAAAGATAAAATTTACCCAGGGGTAAGAGCGGCTCACTTTACCTTGGTGCCCAGTAGAGGGGTCAGCAGGTTCCTGATCTGCTGGGGGTCGATCCTCTCGAAGGTGAATTTGTTCTTACCACCGGACCACTTTATCACCATCTTGTTGGGGGTTTGATGGGAGTACTGAGGATCGTAATGTCCGTGGGAAATTCTAACAGACTTGACCAGCTCTGGTCTTATCTCGAAATTCCCGGGGCTCTCCTGTAGGATGGCCTGGGGAGGCATCTGATAGTATCTTTGATGGATGTTGAAACCCGCACCCACGGATGCGGTCCACTTCCCGAATGTCCCGGCACCCTGCTGCTGGGCCTGGGCCTTCGCTCTCTCTATCTCTTCCTTCATCATCTTGTTGGTTATCTGGGCAAATATCAACCTGTAATTTGTGACGACCATGGCGAAGGCTTTCTGACCCA
>SLLU01000045.1 GCA_007133925.1 Candidatus Halarchaeoplasma halalkaliphilum
ATCCACTGGCTTTAAGCAAACGCTCAAAATGGCGGAGATCGCCGGTTCGAGTCCGGCTGAGCCCATTATAAATCGGATATTTATATGGGATTACGAGAATCCGTTAGGATTGTTGTTTAGCCCACTTGGATCTATTTGTCTGCACCACTGTATTTGAATAGCTGAATCTAACTTGTATATCTAATCCGGCTGAGGAGTTAAGCCATGCTTAACGAGGTATTGGAAACCTGTAGATTTCCGATTGAGCCCATTATATATCATAGATTTAAATGGGATTAAGAGAATCAGTTAGATTGTTCTTGGATTCATTGGTAAAATAAGAGAGATTTTAAATACTACGATTGAGTTCTTACTTAAAGAATATCGTTGAGGAAAGGCAGGTAGATAAAATGAGAGAGAATGATATGAAAGTGTTTAGTATCGCATTAGCACTGATTCTGATCGTTTCTTTGTTCACGGCGGTCGGTGTGACTTCCTACGGAACCGATGAAAGCGTGTACGCGATGGTGAGCATAAGGGAAATGTACGATGTGAGCTTGCTAAGAGAATCCGGTGCCAGTGTATTGTACAGATACCCCGACTACGCTCTTGTAAGGATCGGTATGAACCAGGCGGAAAAACTGCAGAGCACGGGCATGGAGATACACTATATCAGGGATCGAACCGTTATATCCGTCAAAGGTCACGAATTCGATTTCCGTCAAGGGATGCCGGACTTTCCGGAAGATCTGACCGTAGAGGGATATGATGCAGGTACCAAAGGTGTATATCTTGTTCATATGCTGGGGCCTGTAGCGCCTTCATGGAGGCAAACACTGGTGGATATGGGCGTTGAGATACTGGACTATACACCTTCATTCACTTACGAGGTGGTGATGACCCCGGATATGGCAAAAGAGGTGGAAAAACTGAATTTTGTTGACTGGGTCGGCATATACCAGCCGGGATTCAAATTAGGACAAGATCTTAGACCGGGAATGGTAAATATACGGATGGTCGACGGTAGCAAAATATTAACTGAGATAATGGATGAAACATCTTTTGTGGAGCTAGCACGCATGCCGGATGTCTACTTCATCTCTAACTACATTGAACCGAAAATTCATGACGAGATCGCATCCCAGATCATAGGGGGAGGTGTGTGGGTTTGGGATCCTGATGATGATCCGTATGAACCATGGCGGGGTTACAGCAACGAGTTCGACTACGGAGCTCACGTTAACCACCTGGGATACAGCGGTGAGGGTATAATAGTAACTGTTGCAGATACAGGCATAAGACCAACACATCACGATTTCCAGGACAGAGTTATCGGGGGAAGGAGTTGGGACGGTGGCGGTTGGGATGACATACACGGACATGGAACACATTGTGCTGGATCAGTTGCTGGCGATACATATAGAGGAACACAGTTGTTGATAAACGAGATGTGGTCACCAACCCACGAGGATATGGGTGATTTCTACGCAGCCCAGGGTCTGGCATATGCATCGGAATTATATGCACAAAGGGTGTTCGGTGAAATTCCTGGTCCACCAGGAAGCATAGGATGGACCGGTCCAGGAGATATAACCGAGTTGATATACGACGCACGTTCCTTCTCTGCCGATGCCTATGTCCATTCTAATTCATGGGGGAGTTCTTCCTATGGACAGTACATTGATTCAGATCATGAATTCGACAGCGTTGTCAGAGATGCTGGTGATGGAAATCCCATGATAATAACTGTTTCCGCCAGTAACGATGGTGACGATGATGACACAGGAGAAATAGTGTTCCAATCTACAGGTAGTCCGGGTAACGCAAAAAATGTGATCACGGTGGGTGCATCGGAGAATTATTTACCTGGCTGGCAAGATGACGATTTTTATTCTGATCCGGATAGAACCGCTATCTTTAGCTCTCGAGGTTGGACCGAAGACAACAGAGTTAAACCCGACGTTCAAGCGCCGGGGTTCTGGATAGTCTCTACATACAACAACGCAGATACCGGATACGGTGGTATGGGTGGTACGTCCATGTCCAACCCCGCAGTAGCCGGCGGTGCTGCAGTACTTACAGAATGGTACGAGGATAATCACGGAGTTCGACCTTCCCCGGCTATGGTTAAGGCACTCATGATCAATACAGCATACGACATGGAAGATCGAGCGGAAGATTTCTACACGGGTCCCATACCCAACAGAGACGAGGGCTGGGGGCTGGTAAACCTACCCATGGTCATGGACGCGCCTGTTGATTCCATTCTAGAAGACGAAGATGTGATCCTCGAAACAGGTCACATACAAGAATACGAGGTAGAATATATCGACCCTTCGGAACCTATGAAAATATCCCTAGTATGGACTGATGCTCCGGCGGCCCCAGGGGCGAATCCGACATTGAGAAACAATCTTGATCTGGAGGTGTTGGCACCAGGTGGCGACTGGTTCAGGGGAAACGGATTCCCCACCGATGGTGACGGTTTCAGCACATACAGCTTCACACTGCCCAACACGGTGGCCATGTCCACCTTCGATGCAAACAGCGATGGGTGGGATAACAGGAACAACGTTGAGAACGTTTACATCCAGCCAGGAGATCTGGAAGCCGGTACTTACACCGTCCGTATCCATGCACGGAACGTACCGCAGCCCGTAAACGGCGATGGACAGGATTATGCCCTGGTGATGTACAACGCACAGCCATCTGATCCGGTACCGGGATACCATCTCACCATAAATGCAGAGGTAGGGGGTACAACAGACCCCATACCGGGAAATTATTTCCATCCTGAGGATGCGGAAGTCACCGTTGAGGCGATCCCGAATGCTGGCTACTTGTTCCTGGAGTGGACCGGGGATTTCCCTGTGGGAGAACAGAACCAAGAATCCATCACAATAACCATGGACTCGGATAAAACTGTGACTGCACACTTCCAGGAGATCACATACGATCTTACATTGAACGCAGAAGCGGGCGGTACCACTGATCCGGTACCGGGAGTGCATACATATTCGGAAAATGCAGAGGTCACCGTGGAAGCCATTCCAAACGTGGGTTACGAGTTCCTGGAATGGACCGGGGATTTCCCGGTAGGTGAGCAGAACCAGATGTCCATTACTATCACAATGGATGCTGATAAGACACTGACGGCTCATTTCTCGGAGGTTATCACATACGATCTTACATTGAACGCAGAAGCGGGAGGTACCACGGATCCTGCGCCGGGAGTGCATACTTATAACGAGAATGCAGAGGTCACCGTGGAAGCCATTCCAAACTTGGGTTACGAGTTCCTAGAGTGGACCGGGGATTTCCCGGTAGGTGAACAGAACCAGATGTCCATTACGATCACAATGGATGCCGATAAGACACTGACGGCACACTTCTATGAGGTGATCTACAACCTGACGGTTAATGCGGAGACGGGCGGCACCACAGACCCCGCCCCGGGACTACATGAATACTCGTCGGGCGCGGTTATTCCTGTAGAGGCGTTGCCCGACTCGGGCTGGATATTCAGCCACTGGACAGGGGATTTTTTTGCCGGTGAGGTAGAGGATAATCCCATAGAGGTAACCATGGATGCGGACAAGGAGATAACGGCTCACTTCCAGGAGTTGGTACCCCCGGAACCACCAACATATCTTACAGTGGAACACACGGGCACGGAAGATGGAACGGAAACTCTGTATCCCACTACCGAGATATCCGCTGTGAACGTAGCGGGAGATATTGAATTCCTGCAATTCGATCCTGAAAGTGCAGAGGCATACGATAACTGGTACGAATATACCGCCATCGAAGATAACGAACTCATAGTGGGATTGGATGTGCCATCCGCAGATCCGAACGGATTACAGACCGTGGGCATTTTGGTCAGAAGGACTGCAAGGAGCGCTCGTATCCCAGAACTCACGTTGAACTTACTGCAGGGAGGCACCTTGATAGATACCCTCATGTTCGAAGTGGGTATAACCAATACGGTGGGCGAGGTGCACTACCTGGAATTCGATGCTGCGGACCTGATAGACCCTTCAGGAGAAGGACTGGTACTTCACTTCATTGCACCCAGGACAGGAGGGCCTGCTGGAGAGAGGAACGTTGTTGAATACGGCGCTGTTGAATGGCAGGCCAACGTATCCGGTACAGGGGAAGGTACGGAACACAATCTCTTAACATGGGGTGCCAGCCCTGACGAACCAGACGTTGTGGAATACAACATTTACAGGTCCCAAAGCGAAGATGAAGCCGGACCCTACGATCTCATAGATACCGTTCCCGCCGATGGTTCTGCGGAATACAGCTACATCGACGAAGGCAGGGGAATTGGCGAAGGCGGAGATGAAATCTTTTGGTGGTACATCGTCCATGCGGTTGACATCCATGAACAGGAGTGCGAAGGTGCAGGGCCCGTTCAGGAACCAAAAGAGACACCCCAATTCTCTCTTACAATAAACGTCGAAGGTGAAGGTACCACAGATCCAGTAGAAGGGGTTCATTACTACGACTACGAGGAAGAAGTTAACGTCACGGCATATCCCGCTGTCGGATGGGTATTCAGCCACTGGTCAGGAGATGTTGAGAGTACAGAAGACCAGATCTCTGTGGTCATGGACGAGAACAAGACCGTCACAGCTCACTTCGTCAGAGATACATTCTCACTAACCATTAACGTCGAAGGTGAAGGTACCACAGATCCAGTAGAAGGTGTGCATTACTATGACTACGAGGAAGAAGTTAACGTCACGGCATATCCCGCTGTCGGATGGGTGTTCAGCCACTGGTCCGGAGATGTTGAGAGTACAGAAGACCAGATCTCTGTGGTCATGGACGAGAACAAGACTATCACAGCTCACTTCGTTGAGGTACTCATACCCACCATGGATATACACCTATACGCCGGAGGACAAGCTGGAGGATGGAACTTAGTGTCATTTTATCTGGAATTGGATGACACCAGTCTGATCTCCATATTGGAACACGATGATCTTGGGATATCTGGACTCTATGACCGCTTGATGTACTACGACGCTTCCACGGGTGAATGGAAGACATATGTACCTGACAGACCGGATCATTATAACAATCTTGACCAATGGGATCACACCATGGGTATATGGATACGGGTAACAGTTGATTGTACACTCACCGTGCAAGGAGAGACTCCTGTCACCACAGATATAACACTATATCCAGGTTGGAATATGGTTGGTTTACCCAGCTCTGAATCAGGCAATCATGGACTGCCGATCGAGGTGACCAAGTTAGGTTACTTCGAATCATCAGAAGAGTACAACATAGTTTACACAGATGTTGTTACCACATTCATATTCCATCCGGGACAAGGTTATTGGGTGTACAACAGTGCGAACGAGCCTGTGATCTGGAACGTGGAATACGCACCATAACAACGTCTCATATACCCTGGTAAATCCATCCCCACCGAAATCATTACGGTGGTTTCACCAGTTAGCAATAGGGCTGACCAGCCCGCTACACGTTCGGAATAGATGGTGAAGAGAAGGAGATCTAAACCACCATCCGGGACTATCATGAGCTCACGAAAAAGATATATATTAGGTCCACCTAAACCCTTTCATGGAAATAATCCGGAAGAACACTGAACATTTACAAAGTTGGTGATGGATCCATGATACCATACTGGCTACAGGTTACATTGATCGGTTTGACCGCTGGGGTACTGGGAACACTCGGAGGGGGGCTGGCCGTGGTTGCGGTAAAAAATGTACGAGACCAGTTCCTCAGCGTACTCCTGGGTGTCTCGGCCGGCATAATGGCATCCATCAGCTTTCTGGATCTCATACCCGAATCCATAGAGGAAGGGACAATATTCAGTGCCATGTTCGGTATACTGTTGGGGATAGTGATAATAGGTATCCTGGATATGAACTTCCCCCATAGACATTTTTCCATGAGCAAGGACGGAGAAACGGATCACAGTAAATATCTCAAAACGGGCATCCTTCTAAGCATAGGCATAGCCCTTCACAATCTTCCGGAGGGGGTAGCCATCGGGGCCAGCTTCATGGTGAGCTTCTCCACAGGTCTCGGTGTGGCTGTGCTGATAGCCATACACAACTTCCCGGAAGGGATGGCCGTGGCTGCCGCCATGTGTGTTGGGGGTGTGAAGACTTCGAAGATCCTTCTCATAACCGCCCTGGCAGGCGTTCCCATGGGTATCGGGGCCTTCATAGGGGTGATCCTGAGCGGTGTGTCAACCTTGGCTTTATCCGTCAGCCTCGGTTTTGCCGCGGGTGCCATGCTTTATATCATCTTCGACGAACTCATCCCGGACGCACACAGAAAGGCAGAGGGACATTCGGCCATCATGGGTATTTTGGCCGGGATCCTGCTGGGCATACTTTTCATCGAACTGCTCCATTGAATCTCGAAAAATTTATACCGTATAGGGGAGCTTTTCCATGAGATGCAAAAAAATTCCAGGTATGTGTGCCTGATAGCCATATTGCTGATATCGATCGTGATCATCACCCCAGCGGCCAATGGCGGTTACGGTTCTTATCCGTACCCAGGAGATGACTGGGCGTGGACCATGGTCGGGGCTGACATGGCCATGGAACTGGGTGCATCTGGAAGAGGAGTAAGGATCGCCATACTCGATACGGGTATAGATTACAACCATCCGGACCTCAAAGACAGGATGTGGGATGGCATCGGCTACGATTTTGTGAACAAACACAACGATCCCATGGATAATGACGGGCATGGAACCCACGTGGCAGGGATCATAGCCAGCGTTGCACCGGAAGCGGAGTTGATGGCCCTGAAAGTTATAGAGGAGGAGGGTGGAAGATGGCAGGAGGTTGCACAGGCCATAAGGTTTGCCAGGGAAAATGATGCGGATATAATATCCATGAGTTTCGGTAGCGGTCCGGGAATAATGACTAGGGCCTTCGAGATACAGATGAATCAGGCTTACCTGCAGGATGGTATTCTTTTGATAGCCGCTGCCGGGAACAGGGGAACAGACGAAAAGCAATATCCCGCAGGGTACGATTCCGTGGTTGGCGTATCCGCGTTGAACCATCTGATGGAAAAAACTGACTACAGCAGTTACGGTGACTGGATCGAACTCACAGCACCGGGAGGAGATACCGAAAAAGGAGTGTTTTCCACTCTACCGGGAGGCAGCTACGGTTACAAATCCGGGACGTCCATGGCCGCTCCCTTCGTGACGGGAGTGGCCGCTGTGATGTTGGGGACCGAACCCAGCCTGACCGGACAGGAGGTGAGGGCAAGGTTGAGGGAAGAAGCCATCTGCCTGGGCGACTTCCAATACTACGGCCACGGACTGGTGAACGGATATATGGCTACGGGAGCACGGGGGCCGTCCTATCCGGAGAATGTGAGGGGAAGTTCGGGGAACGGTTACGCTTCCATATACTGGGACATACCGAGGTACCATGGGATATCTTCCATAGAGGGATACAAGGTTTACAGGCATCAGGAAGAGGGGGATCCGGAACTGGTGGGGGAAGTGGGGGCAAACTCGACCTATTTCACGGATGAAGAAGTTTTCAACGATATCACCTATAGGTACACCGTCACCGCTTTCAACGATTACGAAGAGGGGATGGAGAGCAGGGACATATTCCTGACCCCAAGGGAAAAACCGGTGGAACCTTCGGCGGTTCGAGACCTCCGGGTTATCTCCCGGGAGGTTCCGGTTAAGATCCAGTGGAACGTTCCCATGGACGACGGAGGTTCACCCGTCACCCACTATAGCATATACCGTGACGGGAATTTCATAGGAGAAGTCACAGACACATGGTATTTAGACCACTACCCGGGAAAAGAAGCCATGTACGCTGTGAGCGCATCCAACAATGTAGGGGAGGGGGAACTTTCGGAACCCGTGCGGGTATCAGTGATGGGTTGGCAGGAGGATACAGGATGGTGGACTATCCTCAGAGATCCGGTGGTGTGGATCTTTGTTGCGGTAGGTCTTGTCATAACATACACCTTCATGAGATACATACCTCCAAAGAAAAGGGAACAACCTCCCGGTTCCGGAAACATTTATAACAGCCCACATCCTAGCGAAACTAAGCCCCCCAGGTGCGTTAAGGATGACTGAACAGACACCCATGATGGAACAATATTACGCTTTGAAAAAAGAATACCCCGATTCCATACTATTTTTCAGGATGGGGGACTTCTACGAGATGTTCGAGGAAGATGCCAAGGTGGCTGCAAGGGAACTGGAAATAGTGCTGACTACCAGGGATAAGGGAAAGGAATACCCGGTGCCCATGGCTGGCATACCCTATCACGCAGTGGATACATATCTTCAAAAGATGATAAAGAATGGATATACTGTGGCCATCGCGGAGCAGGTGGAGGATCCCAGGGAAGCGAAGGGGTTGGTGAAGCGAGAGGTTGTGAGGGTGGTCACGCCGGGAACCCTCATAGACGAAGGACTCCTGGAAGGTTCAGGTAACAACTTTTTGATGTGCGTGTGCGGTGAAGATAATATCGGAGTGGCCTTCGTTGATATGTCCACCGGTGATTTCATGGTCACCGAGGTGAACAGTATCGAGGACCTCCTGTCCGAGGTGTCAAGGAACGAGCCAAAGGAGTGTATCCTACCACCGGACATAGATGAGACTATGGGGAGCTTGCTCAGGCAGCAGGGGAACATGATGGTCCACACCCACAGGCCGGAAGCCTTCAGACTGGTCAACGCCCGGGATACACTGGAAGAGCATTTCGGAGAGGGAACACTGGAATCCATGGGTATCCGTACCAGGGAACCTGCGTTGAAGGCATCCGGGGCGGCCCTGGAATACCTGCAGGATACCCAGAAACGGGGGATCGGATACATCACACGGTTGAGGTACTATTCCACCCGGGGAAGGATGGTACTGGATTCCACCACCCTCAGGAACCTGGAGATTTTCAAAAATGTTAGGGAAGGGGGAAAGGAGGGGACCCTGCTGAAGGTCCTGGACGAGACCGTGACGTCCATGGGATCCAGGAAACTGAAATCCTGGCTTCAATATCCACTGCAGGACATAGACGCTATCGTGTCCAGACACGGATCCGTGGAGGAACTACATGATGCATTGTTCATGAGAGATGATCTCAGGGATGCCATGGGGGATATGGCCGATCTGGAACGGTTGATAAGCCGGGTAGTTTACGGAAACGCCAATGCCAGGGACCTCCTGTCCATAAAGAACACGTTGGAGATCATACCCAAGGTCAAGGATATGATGGAGGAGTTGAAGAGTCCGCTGTTGAGGGATATACAGGAACGCCTGGACTGTATGGAAGATATGGTCAGTATGCTGGATAAGGCTATCGTTGACGAACCCCCGGTATCCCTGCGAGAGGGGGGAATAATAAAGAGCGGTTACAGCAAGGAGCTGGACGAACTCCATGCACTGACCAGGGAGGGAAAGGACTGGATAAACGAACTGGAGATACAGGAGAAAAAACGTTCGGGCATTAACAATCTGAAGGTTGGTTACAACAAGGTCCACGGATACTACATAGAGGTTTCCAAGGCCAACTCATCCAGGGTTCCCGAGGATTACAGCCGGAAGCAGACCCTGAAGAACAGTGAAAGGTACTACACTCCCGAACTGAAGCAAAAGGAGGAAAAGATAATAAGTGCCGAGGAAAAGATGGAGGCCCTGGAATACGAACTGTTCGTTGAGCTGAGGGA
>SLLU01000143.1 GCA_007133925.1 Candidatus Halarchaeoplasma halalkaliphilum
CACGTCGGTATCACCATCTCCGGTTCGGCCTTGATCTTCTTGGCCATCATTATGAGCTTCTGCTCCTCCACCTTGCTTGCCCGCTTGGGCCCCCTGCCGAACAATCCCCTGAACATGTTATTTCCCTTCCTCACTTCATATAGAGCCCCGGCGGCCTTTTCGAGTACTTGCTGGCCTTCCGGGCCATCACTATCTCCTGGGCCACCCTTGTCTTGTTGGACAATCCTTCCGGATTCCCAATCCCTTCACGGGCAGCCATAAGGTTGAGTTCGTTTCGCGTGTATCTTTCCACCAGCTCTTGGACGCTTTCTTCAACCATGGATGTGTAATGAACCCGGTCTTATTTTAGTTTGCCCCCCGGCTTATGAACATACGAAAAATATATTATGTTTCCCTGCGTGCACCGAGAGGATGGAAAAGATATGGACCGAGAAGTACAGGCCAAAGGTTCTAGACGACATATACGGTCAGGAACGGGTGGTGGAGCGTCTGAAGGCATACGTGGAAAAGGGATCACTACCCCACCTGCTCTTCGCCGGCCCGGCAGGAACTGGGAAGACCACTTCGGCCATCGCCCTGTCCAAGGAGATGTACGGGGAGCATTGGAAGGCGGCTTTTCTTGAACTGAACGCCAGCGATGAGAGGGGGATAGACGTCATACGTCACAAGATAAAGGAATACGCCCGGACCACCACCATAAGCCAGCGTGGTTTCAAGATCATATTCATGGACGAGGCGGACTCCCTCACCCAGGAGGCCCAGGCCGCTTTGAGAAGGACCATGGAGAAGTACTCAAACAACTGCAGGTTCGTACTGTCGTGTAACTACTCATCAAAGATAATAGAACCAATTCAATCCAGATGCGCCGTTTTCAGGTTCAGGCTCATCACCGATGATAACGTGAAGAAGTGGATAGAACACATCGCTGAAGAAGAGGGACTGAAAATATCCGAAGAGGCAACACATATGCTTGTCCGTTTGTCCGAGGGGGATCTGAGGAGGGCCACCAACCTGCTCCAGATATCCGCATCCACCACGAATGATATCACCGGAGAAGTGGTCAGGCAGAGCGCCAACATAGCCCGACCCCAGGATATAGAGGATCTGATACTATCAGCCCTAAAAGACGATTTCGTGGTGGTCAGGAACAAGCTGGACGAACTCCTCATAGAACACGGGTTATCGGGAGGGGATATCATAAAGCAGATACACAAGAGTATATACAACATACCCATGGACAACTGGCACCGTATGAAGCTGGTGGAGAGGATCGGTGAGGCGGAGTACCGCATGGTGATAGGGTCCAATGAAAGGATACAGCTGGAGGCCCTACTGGTCCAGTTTGCCACGGAAAAAAAGAACTGAACTATTCTCCCATTATCTTAACGATTATTTTTCGCTCCCGGGCAGGAACATCCATGTCACATAGGACTATCTGCTGCCACGTACCCAGTGTCAATCGACCATTGGAAAGGGGAACCGTAAGGCTGGGTCCTATGAAAGCGGCCCTCACGTGAGAATGACCGTTACCGTCCTGCCAGCGCTCGTGATGTTCGTACCTCAACCCCTTGGGAAAGAGTCTCTCCAGGGCCCTGGGTATGTCCTCCAGGAGACCGGGTTCGTACTCCAGTGTGGTTATGGCACCGGTGGAGCCGGGTACGAAGACCAATACCATCCCATCCCGGATACCGCTTTTTGACACCGCTTGGGAAACCTGGGGCGTTATATCCTTTATATCCAGTTCGTGGGCCGTCTGTACGGTGAACACTATCTCCTTAACTGTCATGCCACCACCGATAGCATGGTACCCACTAAACACTTTCGGTCGAGGGGATAACTCAAACAAGTAGCATCAACCATGCCGGTACGAAGTGTATCTTTATATCATCCAAAATCTCCGTTTTCAAGGTGTTATTGGTTACCAGTATCCCGGAGGACACTTTTTCCTCTTTTGCAAATTCCACGAGGCCCCTTAGGTCACTGTTCCTTATGTTTTCCTTATATTTTACTTCCAAAGGCAACGTTTCAAAACGGGATGTACATATCACCATATCCACCTCCTTTTTGCCTTTCCAGTAATTCACCTCATGAGACCTGCGCAGGTGATTGTAAACAGCGGTTTCAACCTTCAACCCCATATCCATATTTTCAAGTATTGAAAATCCGTGATCCGCCACGTAAACCTTGGGATTTTTTCGCAGGCTCTTGAGCTTACTCCGGGAATAGAGCATGGACCGGTCCACAAGAAAAGACGTTTCAAGATGATCTATATACTCCTTTATGGTCTCGTACTTGGTACCCAATGAATCCGCCATCTGATTGTAGTTGATCTGCTGACCGGATTCTCTGATAAAATGATAAAACATTCCTTCTAACACCTCGATCCTCTTCACGGGCAGCATGTTGATTATATCCCTGTAAAAGCTCAAGCTTACCATATCATTGAGATAACCTCTCTTATCCTCTTTCTCATAAATTTCCGGAAATCCACCGAATTCAAGATACTGGTTAAATTTGATCCTTATCTCCTGGGCGTTGGCCGGATATACCACCTGGTCTTGGACGATCCCTTCCAGGTCCATCCTGGGATATTCCGTCTTCTCGAACCTCAGATATTCACCGAAAGAGAAGGGGTGTATCCTGTTTATTCGTATACGACCCACCAAACTTTCTCCGGCACCCCTGGTTATGTTCATGGATGAAGACCCGGAGATAACAAATTTGATGTTGTATCCCCGATCCCATATGGACTTTACCTCCTCTCCCCAGTTTTCAACCTTTTGCACCTCGTCCAGGAAAATAAAAACTCTTTGTTTCAGGTTAGAAGGGGACTTCCCCAGTATCTTTTCGCAATACAGATGAAAAACGTCTCTGACCAAATACTCCTTTTTTTCCATGGCATCGAAAGAGAAGTAGAAAATGTGTCTGGCCTCATTTTCCCTTAACAGAAGATCTATCATCTGTTTCATCAAGGTGGTCTTTCCGGTACGTCTCAGTCCTATGAGTGCGGTTACGTGGTCTTGATCGATCTCCCCCATAAAATGATCGAATATCTCCCGGTGGATCAGACCCTCCTTGAGCTCTATCCGACCCAGGTTCCACCAGGGATTCTGTCTGTGCATCTCCTCCTGAAGCTCGTATCCATCTATCATGCATCATAACAATGGATTCGGTGGTACAAAAACTTATGGTTTCATTCCAGTTACCGGAACGTTTTGACCGGTTTTCATTCCAGTTACCGGAAGAATCCACCCGCTAAAAGAACACCAGTTTCTTCTTCTCCTGGCTCTTGGCTATGTCCTCGAACAGGTCTATCTTGATGGGGACTGCGAATTTGGTGAATATGCTGCTCACTATGGCCTCACCCTTGTCAAGACTGGCTATGTTCTTGCTGTCCTTGGACAGGTCCTGGGCAACGCTTCCGATTATGGCCTCCCGCTCGCTCCGCATCTCGTTGCCCAGTATTATCTTGGTGTTCATGTTTGCCAGTAGCTCCCGGGGGATCATGCTTGACAGCTGTGTTATGGCGATCAAACCAACCCTGAACTTGCGCCCTTCCCTGGCGATGGTATGGAAAATGTTCCTTCCGGCCCTCTCGCCCAGGACCCGGGGGGCCTCCTCTATGACTATGCTTATGGTGGGCTTGTCATCCAGCTCTCCGACCTCCTTGTAGTGTTTGTAACGGTTGAACATGCGGTTGGTGATCATACCTGCTATCAAAAGCTCCTTGTCCTGGGACATGGAACTGGTATCCAGTATCACCTTTTTACCGGATTCCATGGACTCAACTATCTGTTCCAGCAGGTTCTCGCACCCCTGGGTGGTGAATATACCGCCCCTGCAGTACACCCGGTCCCCTTCCCTGTGCACATCTATGGCCAGGGACAGTTTCCTGCGGAGAACGTCCATGGTGGTCTCCTGTATACCCCGGGCCCTGGATTCCTCCTCATCACCCAGGAACACACGGGTGAGCCATCTATCCCCGTACTCCTCATGATAAACGTACATGGCATCGGTCTGGGCGGATGTCAGGTCGATTATGCCGCTGAGATCCCAGGGTTTTAACAGGTCTATGTTCAACTTAAGGCTGAATCCGCCTTTTGGGGGATTGGGTGAATAGTACTCCACCCTCTTGGACGCCAGGGAGTGATCCTTCACACCCAGTTCGTTCCTGCCGTAGTACTCATCGTGGGGATCTATTATGAGCATGCCGCAGTAATCCGTGGGGACGAGGTTCCACAGCATCACCTTGACCAGGTTGCTCTTTCCCCTTCCCGTGGTCGCCGGGATCAGTATGTGGTGAGACAAAGCCTTCTTTCCGTCTATGAACACAGGAACGTCCAGCACCCGGCTGCCACTCCGTATCTTCCCAAGGTAAAGGCCGTTATCCGGTTTGTCCAGGAATGCGAAATCGCCTTCATCCACCCTATCGACCTTGTTGAAGAAGGGAGGCAGCCTTTTGGGTATCTTGGCTTCACCGTCCCTTACCTGTACCAGCAGTTTGGCCTTGGCGGTTATGTAATTCCTTATCTCCTCCTCCATGAGATGGGTATCGTCGTACCCCTCCAACTGCATACCGCTTATCCTGGCAAGGTCATCGTCCTCCATCAAGGATCGGTATCCAAGGTCATGGACCTGGAGTATCACATCCCCCACCGACAGCAGTTCACCTATCTCTATGGTCTTTCCAGCTTTCTGCCTTACATAAAGCTCTCCGTACTCTCCGCCTATTATCTGTCCTACACTCATAACACATCACATCTTATAGTTCGCTCAACCGGTCATGGGCATCCAGGGCCCTCATCCTGTACGAAAGGGTTCTGTCCATCCTGTCACCACCTGCCCTTCGCAAATGCTTCACTTCCTCGTCGGATACCCTGGCCCTTATGTCTGCATCCACGAGGCAGTAGGGATAACCAAGAAAGAGAGGGTCTTTGGCCTGCTCCGCCAGGTATCCCAGTATCTCGCTTTTATCACCTGAAAAACCGTCAAAGAACTCCGTTCTGAAAACGTACTCCGAACGGGGGTGGTATTTCACTACGGACATGTCACCCCTGTGGTCCGGGTTCCTGTTCACCACCAGGGGATGATAATACCAAGGAGAAGTGTCCATATCCCTGGCCAGATACCTCACCGCAGACACAAGGGAGTGTCCGGCGGTGGTCCGCAGCGCGCAACTTTTTGCTATACCCACCAGTACCACACCCTTTTCCCCCACCGCGTTGTAGAGTGCGTCGGCATATCCCTTTTCACCTTCAACACTGGTCTGGAGAACACCGTCCTTCACCAGTATATCCCCTTCCTCCAGGTGCTCCTCAACAGCATACTTCATGGCACTCCACTCAAGGTACGTGCGTATCACCCGGCCGGCGTTTTCGGCATCCCCCAGTTCCCCCTTCCTGAGAACGTACTCCCTTTCGGTGACCGGTATATCAGAGTCAATAGTATGAAGACTGCATTCCACGTATCCATCCATATCCTTGGCCACCAGATAAGCGTTCAGGGGTTTTAGGTTCTTCAACCTTTTACGACCCCGGAACAGATTAACGTATACCCTGAGTAAATGGAGTGAATCCACCGGAGAACGATAGATGCAGTTGTTCCCTCCGTCAACGGAGCAAACGCTCCTATCACCCCTGCTAACCGGTGAGAATTCATACAAGTTATCCCGGGAAAGGGGTACGGATTCGTAGTAGCCCTGATGATGGTGAAACACCGGATCACCCCATTGGTCGGGCACACCTCCCATATCCTCTATTATGTCCCAAAGTTCACGTATCATACCGTTGGACAATATGCCAGGGAGTACTTAACGTTTAACGAGAGGGGTGTACGAAAGTGCCACAGATGAGACCTAAAAGTATAAATCGAAGCAAGTTTAAGGGGGCAGCAATAAAAGAAAAGGAGGTGAACTAAAGATGAAGGGAACAGTAAAATTCTTCAATGATATGAAGAACTTTGGTTTCATCCAGCCCGACGAAGGTGACAAGGACGTATTCGTACATCGCAGTGACCTGGAAGGTATAAACTTCCTCAAGGAAGGAGACCTCGTTGAATTCGAAGTCGGCGAAGGAGAAAAAGGTCCGAAGGCAATCAACGTGAAGAAATTGTGAACCATTGTTCTTCACTTTATACGGATCGAAAACTTTTCACCATCTATTTTCTTATATCTAAACCGCTGTGTATTCGAAGATCTTTTTTCCGTCCTTGTAAACCCTAATCACACCTTCCGAAGACACCGCCATGGCTATGGAACGGGTATACGCGGTTATGGCAGCCGCCGCAAGGTGTCGGCCACCCAGGCCCTCATCCACCACATAGCTTCCGTCCCCGTCGAAGAGAACGTACCGTCCGGCGGCGATCGGATTCCCGTGTTCATCCAGAACCATGGCACCGTCCATCATGGAGTATTCCTTCAACGTGTTCCAGCTTTCCCGCTGCTTAACGTTGAACTCACCTGCATAGCATCCTTCGAAGGGGTTCCGGACCACTTCCTTGGTCTGCTTGAGCACCCTGTTGGAATCGCCTATTATGAAAAGGGCACCCAGGGGTAATCCCTCCTTTCCCTCCCTGACCACCACAGTAGCCAGCTTGAAGGCCGCTTCCATAACGTTGAGATCCACCCGTTCTTTAATAACATCACGCAGGCTGGCAACACCTATCTTCGACATCTCAAAGCACATGACGGATTCTATGTTGGTACCTATGACCAGGACCACTTTATCAGATGTTTCCAGCAGACCTTCGGAGAAAAATCTCAGTATGAGGTCTTCGGCGTTATCCAGCACGTCCAATCCCATGGGAGGGGAATGCTGTGTCTTTCTGAGCTTCACAGAGGGGCTGTGAAGGTGGGAAGTCAGGGGCGGTTTGCTGGTTGCGATTATGATCTGGGTGCCGGCCACCGCCGGGCAGAGCTCCTCTATGAGCTGTTTTGAATCCGTGTAGAGGATTATCTTGTCAGGGGACAGGTCAGAAATGAGTTTGAATATGGGATTCATGTCGGACACCGTGTATTTAGTGAAGATACAGGTAGGGTGGTATTATCGTTTTCGGATGGCTTTCAAATATCGTATTCCGCAAGATCGTCGGGAATGACCGTATCGGGAAAGATCTCTTTTGCGGCCTCCAGCAGTGGTTTTACGTTGTCGTACCTTGGGCTTATGTGAACCAAAAACAACCTTTCCACCCCTACGTCCCTGGCAAGTGAGGCGGCCATGTCCACCGAAGAATGATTGTGCTCCAGTGCCTTTTGGGCCATGGAAGGGTCGAAAGTGCCTTCGTGTACCAGTACGTGTGCATCCTTTGCGGCCCTACGGAGAGACGTACACGGTCTGGTATCCCCGCTGTACACCACGGTTCTTCCCTTTCTGGGAGGGCCCAGGACATCATCGGGTGAAAAAGTTTTACCGTTAACCGTTACGCTTTGACCCCTCTGAAGTCTCCCGAAAAGGGGCCCCTCGGGTATACCCATCTCCAGGGCCTTGGGTTTATCAAATCTTCCCGGACGGTCCCTCTCCCGAAAGCGGTATCCCAGGGACGGTACGTTGTGTTCCACACCGAAGGCATCCACAGAATAATCGGAAAAGCGTAGCACCGAACCTGGGTGTAAGTCCGTGACCGTCACGTCGAAATCCGGGCGAAAATATCCCATGCGCAGGAATGTACTCATGATAGACTCCGTACCCCGGGGACCGTATATCTCCAGAGCCCTGGTCCGCTGGTTCAATTTCATGCTCTGTACCAGACCAGGCACACCCAGGAAATGGTCCGCATGTAAATGAGTCACGAATATCCTGTCAACCGACATGAAGGACACCGAAGAGCGCATGAGCTGCCTCTGGGTCCCCTCACCGCAGTCGAACAGGAGGGTTGAGCCACCTTTCACAATGGCCATGGCGGAAACGTTCCTTTTGGGGGAAGGATAACTGCCGCCGGTTCCAAGGAATACAAGTCGCATAAGCAGTAGTGAGGGCGACGAACATTAAAAACATTCGGTCCTAAGGCCAAATAAGTTAAATACGGAGGTAAACATGGCATGTACGGTGTTCCCTTGAACAAGGACGACGGACAGAACAGAGATGAAACGGAAGACGGAGGAAAAAAGGATATCAAGGAAAAGCTGGTCACCAGTCTCATGGAAGGCAAGAGGATGGAGGCCTATGCGGAGCACAGGACGGATGATATGCATCACTGTGACGTTTGCGACCGTATCACATACAAAAAGGTACCGGGGAAGGAGATCGGGACAAGATGGATATGTATAAACTGTCTGAAGAAGTTAAAGGAGATCCTGGATACCATGGACCAGTGGGAGGAAGAGCTGGCCATGGAGAACAAGATGAAGGAACAGCTGGACGGTAACCTGGGTATATAGAGTCAAGGGCTCGAAGATTTAAAATAAGACGAAGGGTAATCGGTAAACGTGGCTTTGGAAAGTGATATATTCAAAAACGATACTGTTGAAGAAAGGGCATATCAGGTGAACATAGCCAGAGTCGCCCGGGAGGTGTCCACCCTGGTGGTACTGCCCACGGGGATGGGGAAAACTGTCATAGCTTTTCTGGTCATGGCCAGGGTGAGAGAACGTGAGCCAGATGGCAAGATACTGTTCATGGCACCCACCAAACCCCTTGTCAACCAGCATGCCATTGATATAGAACAACTGCTGAACGTGGACAAGGTGAGCTTGTTCACGGGAGAGGTGAAACCCGAGGAAAGGGAAAGATTATGGGAGGAGAGCGATGTGGTGGTTTCCACACCCCAGGTGATAAGGAACGACCTCATGGCTGGACGCATAGACCTCCATGACGTATCCCTGGTGATATTCGACGAGGCACACAGGGGAGTAGGCAATTACGCCTATGTTTACATAGGCGAGGTATATAAGCGACATGAGGGACTTCGCCTGGGGCTGACGGCATCCCCGGGGAGCGACATAGAGACCATACTTGCGGTGTGCCAGGAATTGGGTTTCGAGAACGTGGAGATCAGAACCAAGTACGATGAGGATGTCAGGGATTACGTGCACACCAGGGAGATCCAATGGGTGGATGTGAAGCTCACTCCCAAGCAGAGACAGATGGTGAACCTTCTCCAGGGTGTGAGGACATCCTACATAAAGGAACTCCAAAGGATGGGCATACTCGTGGGCAGGGACCCGGCCAGGACTCCAAAGAAGGACCTGCTTTCGGCCAACGGCAGGATCCACGCTGAACTGAGGAGCGGTGGAAAAAAATCACTGTATCATGCCGCCAGCGTGGTCGCCTCGTGCCTGAAACTGGATCACGCCATAGATCTGGCCCAAACCCAGGGTCCAGAAGGTCTCAGGGAATTCCTGGATAAGCTCCAAAATGAAGCGGATTCCAGGGGGGGCTCCAAGGCGGCATCAAGGCTCATGGATCAGCCGGAGATCAAAGAGGTATCATTCATGCTCGACTCCATAAAGGAGGACCATCCCAAGGTGAATAAGGTTGTGGAGGTGGTGCGGGAGCAGTTCGGTAAAAAAAAGGATTCGAGGGTCATAGTTTTCACGTCCTACAGACAAACTGCCAGGAAGATGAACTACGAACTGGCCAGGGTGAAGGG
>SLLU01000055.1 GCA_007133925.1 Candidatus Halarchaeoplasma halalkaliphilum
GGTAGGTTGATGGGTTCGTTTTCCATACGATTAACCATGGTTTGGACATCGTCAGCGTGAAAGGTAGTGTACGCACTCTTTCCGGTAGCCATTGCCTGGAAGACAACATACGCCTCGGCACCCCTGACCTCTCCCACCATGAGATACTGCGGACGCTGACGTAGGGCTGCCTGAAGGAGTTCGAACATGTCTATCTCCCCAGCCTTCTTTCCAGTGTCGTCGGATTCTCCAAAACCGCTTCGGGTCAGGAGGGGCACCCAGTTCTCATGTGGAAGGTTCAATTCACGGGTATCTTCTATACTCACGATCTTCATCTGGGGCGGTATGAAGAGTAGAAGAGCGTTCAGAGTGGTGGTTTTACCGGAAGCAGTACCCCCGCATATCAACATGGACTTACCAGTTTCTATGGCTATCCATGTGTATGCCATCATCTCCGGATTGAAGGTTTTGAAATGGATCAGGTTTATCGGAGTGTACGGCTCCTCTTCGAAACGCCTGATGGTGAAAGAAGAGCCCTTCTGTGTAACGTGGGTCCCAAGGGTCTCCTGAAGCCTTGAACCATCGGGCATGGTTGCATCAAGCATTGGGTCAGAAACCGAGATGTGCTTGCCACTCCGCTGGGCGATCCATACTACGAAGTTATCCAATTCCGCTGCATCCTCGAAGATCACGTTGGATTTCATGGATCCGTATTTACGGTGAAACACGAAGATCGGGATACCCACACCATCGCATGAAATATCTTCGGGATTTTTATCGTTCATTATCACGTGTATGGGTCCGAATCCCAGGAAATCACGCCTGATATAATACTGTATCCTTTTTTCGGAAACAGGTCTCACCTTGACATCTATTTCCATGAAGATCTCCTTTACTTTTTTCTCCAGATAACTCACTTTCTCCTTCATACTGTCGAGTTCTACTAGTTCTAGTTCATCAAGCAAACGGTTTTTAACCGCCTCCAAAAGCGCTTCTTCATCCTCGTCAAGCTCGGGTTCTATCACTTCGTAGATGTACTCGTTGATTTTGTTATCGTAGCGAATTCTTACGTATGAGTAGGGTGGTTCCACCTCGTTGACCTCGATCTCCTTTACTTTTTCCTCGACGATCTTGGGTATGGTGGTGATACGGTCTCCTCGGACATCGATATTACCGCTGCTAGTGGGCATGTATACCCTCTTCGGTTTATCCGAAACCGCTATCGCCATCAGCTTGTCTTTTATACGTTCTCCAATAGCTGCCATTTTATTCACCCCATCATTTCCAGTCCACCGAACATTATTCTTAACGCAACGAACCCCATGAGAGTGAGCAAGAAACTGTGCTGCATCCCACTGGATATCTTACCCGATTGCAGAACACCGGCTACTATGCCGTCTCCTATCCCGTGGGCAAACACAGCCAAAACGAATATGAATTCTATCGTAGGTATGTTTTCTGTCCTTATCTGTGCAACATCCGCACCTTCCATTCTATCTGCCCCCAGGTCCATGGATTCACCGACCTCTTCCATCTGTGCCAGGAATTGGGTGCTGAGGATTATGATGACCACGATGAATACGGCGAATGCGATGTAGATAACTGCAAGGTAGGACGTCATTGCGATCTTCTGTTCGTCCTCGGATAGATGGATCTGCCTTGTATCCTGGGATACCATACCCAATACATCCGCAACGTTACCCCCTGCGTCATTTGCCTTGATTATGATGGCAACCACTCTGTTCACCAAAGGTGTATCCACTCTTTCCGCGAAAAGGTTCAAAGCCTCGGAGGCCGGAACCCCCCAATCTATCTGGGCTGCCATCTTATTTATCTCAGGGGTCAATCGGCCATACCTTCCGGAAGATGAAACCACGATGGCGTCCGCCAGGGTCATCCCGAACCTGCCTGCTTCCGCCACATCCCTCAGGAAATCCGGCAGTCTCCTCTCTATGAGTTCTATTTCCTTCTGCTTTTTGTTGATGTAAAAACCCGACGGGCCCAAGAAACCGATGGCTGCGATCATTACCCAATCTATGGGTTCCAGGGGCACTGGTGCTGCATCAAGTATATTCAAAACCATCAGGAACATTGCGACAGCTGCGATAACAGCGGATAAAATCAAGACTTCTTTTGTCCTGCCGAGCTTCAGCATCTTTTGAAATTGACTTTCTTCTTGGTATGGCATGTTCTCACTAATCCTGGTTTATCAACCATATTATAAATATGAATCCTACCTGGGCCCCAGGGATCATGATACCAACGATACCATAGAGCAATGGTATGGGATCTCCTGCACCCATTTCCATAATGGCCATAATGGCCATTATAACTACCAGAAAGAGGGGGAAAGCGACGACCACGGTGACAAAGGACTCTGCCATCATACCCAGGGTTTCCATCTTCTGCTGCACGACCAGCTTTCTACCTTCCTGGTACTCTTTCAATTTTGATGTGAAATAGGGTTTTAATTTACCACCGGAACTTGAGGTAGTGATCACACCCTGTAGGAAATCTCGGAAGGCTTCGGACGGAGTCCTGTCCGCCGCTCTCTGGAGTGCATTGAGTATATCTATACCCAAAAGTTCGGTATCACGGGTTATCCATTCCGCTTCCTCTCTGACCTCTCCGTAAAGGGGTTGTTTCGATAACTCTTTGAATATCAGATCAACGTTTACATCAGCCGAAGACATGGCCGCTATGAAACTCATGGCATCTGGTAATTTTTTATCGATCTTTTTACCCCGGGAACTGGCCGTCATGCCCGGACTGGTTTTCAGACCAAAATAGGTCACTACGGGGGCAAGGACCGCAACCAGGGCACCAGAGCCGTAAAGCATCCAACCCATTCCTAAGAACGCATCCAGTACTGGTCCTATGAATATGGCTGCGATAACACCTGCAACCAGAGCGATTATGGTACTCATAAGAACGAAGGCCAAATACTCTTCTGACCTTATCTTCATATGAGCTCCGAGAAGATCTCTTTCCAACTGATCGTCCTGCATTTTTTTTCTTTTCACCACAGGCCCCATCACTCGCCAACAGAATTGTTTGTAAGGGGAAAGGTTAAGATAAGAGGGAACTGCGGACTTTGGCAGTCTGACGATGTGGGGCCCATAAGTCTCTATACGGTCGCTGGGCTTGGCACGTTTGGTGGCTATGAACTGTTCTCTCTTGAACTGCAATTTTTCAAAGGCATCGTCTATCTCAACCATCTAAATCTCTCCTCTTATTCGCGCCAAGGTTTCCTCCGGTGCTTTGTAATAAGATGTAACCAGCTTGGAGATCTCCCTGTAATCTATGTCACCCTGTTCCAAGAGATATTCGATGATCTCAACACGATTGTTGAACTCGTGGTTGATCTCCTCTTGTGTCATGTTTTTCATTTCCATGATTATGTCAAGATTGTAACTGTGTCCTTTGTAAATGAAACTATCGGATTTTCTATCCCATTCGAACACGGTGTTGGTGACCAACTCATCGCTCTCCGGTTCGAAACCCACCAACTCGGTTATTTCCTGGATACGACGTACTTCTTCGTCGTTGACCCTGGCAAAGGTTTGGATTATGACGAATGAAAGGGCCGTCAGCAACACCCTGGGGCAGTTGATGGGTGGGTTCTCCAACCTGTGTACCATGGATTCCACGGAATCCGCGTGCATGGTGCTGTATGTGGTGTGTCCCGTGGCCATGGCCTGGAACATGGTGTTCGCTTCTTTACCCCTTACTTCACCCACTATTATGTAATCTGGTCTTTGTCTCAAAGCGTTCCTCACCAGGTCGTACATGGTGACCTCTCCTGCGGATTTACCCGTGGAGCTCTTTTTCTCTCCGCTTCCCGTACGCGTTGTGCTTGGGATCCAATTTTCATGGGGCAAGTTGATCTCCCGGGTATCCTCCAGGGATACTATCTTCTGTCCTGGCGGGATGAAAAGGGTGGCTGCATTCAGCGATGCGGTCTTACCGCATGCGGTACCACCTGCGATGATCATGGACATACCGTTTTCAACCATCAACCACATGTATGCTATCATCTCTGCGGATGAAGTATTGTATTGTATGAGTTTCAGAGGTGTGAACGGATCCTTTTTGAACCGTCTTATGGTTATGGAAGACCCCCTGGTGGATATCTCTTTGGCATATGTGGCCTGAACACGATGTCCTTCTCTGGTAGTCCCGTCCAGGATGGGACTGGATACAGATACCTGCTTGCCACAGCGCTGGCCAAGGTGTATTATGAAGGAGTTAAGTACCTTCTCATCCTCGAATCGAACGTCGGTCTTTATGGATTCAAAATTTGAGTGGTATATGAAAAGAGGGATATCCACACCGTCGCACGATATATCTTCTACCTTATCGTCACCCATTATAACATCGATGGGACCGTATCTTACGTAATCCCTTATTATATAGTATATCAAACGTTTCCGGGTTTTTTCCTCGATGTTGAACCCCCTACTCCTTATGTAGCTCTCGACGCATTCTTCCAGGTATTCTTCCTTGTCCTTGCGAGCCATGTGTTCCCAGTCATAGGATATGGTTCTATCCAGGGTATCGCGTATCAAGGCAAGCCATTCTTCTTCTTTCTTTGTCAGGGTGGGTTCGATCCCCTGGTATATGAATTGTTTACTGTCATCGTCATATACAACACGGGCATAGCTGAAGGGGGGATATATCTCGTATATGTCCTTCACTTGCATTCGATCACTATCTAACTCGGGCATTTGTGTATATTCCGATATCCATCCGCCCTTTCCAGTCTTGGCCCGATCCCTTTCGTCAATGGTATCCTTGGAAATCATCACTCTACGTGGTTTTTTGGAGAATCCGAGCGGAGATGAGACTAGGTTGGAAAACTTGGCCAAGGCGTTATTCTTTTTTTTGGGGGAAACTTTGTCCGTTTGAACCATGTAAATCACATACCTCATAGATTCATACCGTCGATATACCCTCTTCGCGATGTTGCATGGGTAGGTCTATGCGATTTTTACTTACCAATGATGTGTTAAATGCTATTTATAGGTGTTGGTCACTTCGCCTTTATCCAAGAGTACAACTTCTTCTCACTATCGTCGGGCCCCCTGGCATAGAGTATATCTCCCGCACTGATGGTGGTCCCCTCGTCGGGACCGTATATCCAGTCATTACCCCTTCTTATGGCGATCACCCATATACCGGTTTCAGTGGCTAGCTTAACATCACCAAGGGTTTTTCCGTGGAGTATGGACTTGGGTTCTACCCTTTGCTTGATCATGACCACATCGGCTTCATCCAAGCTCTTTCTCACCACCGGATGAAGGTCGATATCCCTAAGGACCACGTCTGCTATATCCAAGGCGGCGTCAGCTATCCTTTCTATGGAATCTGATATCTTGATGATTATCAATCCACGATCGTAAGATTGCTCCTCCCCGGACAGTGCCGATCTTATCAACATCTCGTGGAGTTTATCTACCCTATCCTCCAGTTCTATGACCTCCTTTGCCATGTCCCGATTTCGATATATAAGGGCGGAATAAGCAAGGTCTAGCATGAGCTCGGATGTGTTCTTCATCTCCAGTAGCAGTCTGTCTTCCTGGTTCATCTGATCACCTCTGACCAGGGCATTTCTCCATGGGCAACATCCCTCACCTCACGGCAACCGGATTCCACTCCCCGGACGATCATGAGATCGTTAGCGAAAAGCTTGGTATCCGCATCAGGACCGAATATCCATCTGTTCTTTCTCCGAACGGCTATCAGCCTCACGCCGGTGTGGGATTCGATCATCAACTGTCCTATAGCCTTTCCGATCATGTCTGAGCTAGGGTATATGGCTATGGTGTGTATCTTCTCATCAGCCTCAGAAAGGATGTGTGGCAGTATTGCCCTCAAGTTCAAGTCCATATCCAGCAATTTCACCATATCCTCCGCTGCATCGGATATCTTCTCAGTGGACGATGCGACCTGAAGGATACCGGTCATCTGCTCCGCAGCTTCCATGGTCCTCGAGGCAAGCATGCACTTCAGCCTTATCTGATACATCATCTTGTCCATCTCTGACTCCAGATGCCTCACTTCCTCGGCTAGCTCCCGATTCTCGAATGCCGCAGCAGCATAGGCCAGATCCACGATCAGTTCGGTGGTGTCCTTCATCAACGTAAGCAACTCTCTGACCGAGGTCTGTTCGTATGGTATTTCTCCATGCTCTTCCTTTAGCTCTTTTTCCAGCTTCGCTCTTCTCAAATTATCACCAACCAGATCATGAACACCAATGAGACTATTCCTATGAAGTCGCAGGCGGTGGTCACGATGGGGATCACTACATTGTCCGGATCCATATTCTTGTTGTATGAGTATAATGTGGTGAAGACGGTAATAAATGTGATGGATACTGTAGTAATCACACCGGCACCGAGTATTATGGCGAGTAACTGGATGAAATCGAGCCCCAGGGGGAGTGCCAGGGAAGAGAGGGAAACACCAACTGCAAGTCCTATGAAAACCATACCTCCCATGAGAAGGGTTATCATGAGATTCTCAATGACCTCCCTGTCGTCATAGCTCGCATCCAGGTAACCTGCGTGGAGACCGGATGATAATCTGGCGCCAAGGACAGCTCCTAGGTTTCCGCCAACTCCGTTAAGGATGGGGACAAGGAATAACAGTATGGGATACAGTAAAAGATCCTCTTCGATGGCCCCCAGGACATGACCCCCGGCTATTCCGATGAATGCCATGAGGGCCAATATGCCCGCGCTCTCTTTGAAGATGTTCTTCCAGTGATAATTCAAAGAAACAACCCCCCGAAAAGAGTAGCAAATCCGAACAAGATGATAAGGGTGGCAATATCCCCTACAGTGGTGAGTACCGGCCCGCTTATGTTATCCGGATCTATGTTGAATTTAATAGAGAATGCGATTATCCCAAAGGTGACCAACAGAAGAACCACTGCGGATGTTACTCCGGTGGTGATAGATATCAGGGCGATGACCATGATAGCCCTGGGGCTTATGGTGATGGGTAAGAACATACTGGTCAAGAACAGGAAAAGAGGGATCACCAACGAAACGAACACACTCAATGACATGGTCCCTTTGAAGTTCTCGTTGGTAACGTCAGACGTTAAGCCTTCATCCAGTAGACCGAGATGCATGGCGGAACCCAGTCTGGAGCCCAGGGCGGAACAGATGTTCCCCCTCATATCTATTATGGCGGGAACGATGACGATCAATCCCGGTATGATCTCGAATATGTCTGCCATGCTACCCAGAAAGAAACCGGCTAGGCTACCCCCCAATACGCAAAGAAATAACACCGGGAGAGTTTCCACCAGCACCTTTCTACGGTTCATGCATCTTTAGAGAGTAGTCAAATAAAAAAGGTTTTCGGACTACTTCCACGATAGTTGTCTGGCTTCCCGTTCTTCCTTGGTATTTTTCTTGTATTCCTTCCAGTGTTTTTTGCAAAGGTATGCATTCGGCCCATCCGCTTCTATTTCAAGTCCAGCCTTCTTCGAGGCGTTGCTGGCCGGGACGGACTGCTTCTTTTTTTCTTCACATCCCTTAACATCACACGTCTTCTTTGCGGACTTACTCTTTCGTTCGTGCTTCATACTGTTTACCCCTCTAGAGATGGGTCCCATGATATAATATGTTTTTCCCACTTGACATCCCCCTTGGACCCTGCAAAAATATTTATATCAGCGCCCCTAATCCCTGCCGCAAATCCATAGTTCAAACAGTATAATGTTCCAAGGAGGAACCACAATATGAAACCAAAAACAGCAGGCAAATTTGCTACCGGTCTGATAGCGCTCCTTATGGTGTTATCAGGCGCAATGGTACTGCAATGGAGTGCGCAAGCGGAAGAACGCCACGTAGGAACAGTAGAGGGAATAGTGCAGGCAGCAGATGGAAGCCTGATCCCCGAAGGATTCAATGTTAATCTTGAAAATCTTAACGAGGAATTAACTATCACGTCTCATACTCAGAAAGGAGGATATTTCCTGTTTCAGGATGTCGATGTGGGCCACTACCGGCTCACAGTGCCTTCCCAGACCCATACCAGGGCCTATCACGGGAGTGAAACAGACATATTCTACGTCGGTAGAGATGCCATAGAGTTCCAAGAGGTAGAAGTACTATCCATGCCTATGAGGTATACCTTGAACGGTACGGTGATCAATATACAGGGCGAGGTGGTCGAGGACGCCACGATCCACGTTATAGACGGGGACTATCATTTTCAGGCCGGGCTTGATGACCTAGAGAACGGAACTTTTGAGTTCGAGGTATATGAAGGTACTTTCCAACTGCGTGTGGCGGCCGAGGATTACGCTCCCTATATTTTGTCAGACATGTTGGTGAATGAAACCACCACAGAAAACGGTACACTCACCATGGATGTGGTGCTTCAGGAATCCCCTCAGATCAGCGGATATCTGTGGTCCACCGGTGACGACGGCCAGTACGGGGTAACCTCTTCCAAAGAGATCACCCTGATCAACAACCATAACGGAGATACTCTCAGGGCCACCATGCCTCAAGGGAACCCGTGGTTCACCATCGGTGCCACCGCCGGGGAATACACCCTTCTCATCTCCGCAGAAGGTTACAAGCAGTATATCAGAGAAGATATAGTGATACCCGATAACCAATCAAACAGGGCATTGGGACGTATCTTTGTTGACGAATCCAATCCCGAGAGCATACACACGACCATAGAGTTCGAAGATTGGAACACACTAACGGTTACACGGGAAAGAACGCTGGAGATCAACAGCCGCATGACCGGTTTGGATTATTGGTATCTGGGTAATCTGCGGATGCAGATAGACAAGGAATTCGGTAACGACGATGGTGTGGTGACCCAAGGAGAAGTTGATGCATTCAAGCAGTGGCTGGAGTACCGTGAGGCAAACCACATCAGTTCCCAAAGATTACTCAGGCTGGATGACATGGCCTATGTGCTGGATGATTTCGAATTCCATTCCCAGGAACTAGATTCCCTAGTGGGGGGTGTAACGGACCTTGATGTTGAGACCATCACCGTCACCAGCGTTATGCATTACCTACCTGAAGAAGAGATAGAGCTGGAGGAAGATGAATCACTTCAGCTCCTCCTGGGCCTGAAGAACGATGTATCATTGGGCAATTATAGGGACTATTCCTACGAACTGTCACTGCCCCAGGGCTTCGAAAGGGTACCCACCACCGACGAGGTCATACCCGAGGGTGTTGAGGTGGAAGGTTTCACCCATATAACCTTGAAGACCCCAGAAGGTGAAGGGCGCTCTTATGTGACCCTGAATATCCATCCTTCCGAGGAAGGAGAAGCCTCGGTGGTTTTGGTTCTGGACGTCAACGTTTATCTCATGGAAGATGATCGCTATGCAGTTCAATTGGATACCAATGTAACCTGCATAGCTGAACTCAAAGATCCCGTGGGCAGTCCCGAAGATGCCAACTATAC
>SLLU01000137.1 GCA_007133925.1 Candidatus Halarchaeoplasma halalkaliphilum
AACACGGTGTTGTTTGCCCAAAAATGCCTCTCTGGAGTCAAGGGGAAATCATAATTTTCCACATTCGGCTCGTGTGTGACCGTCCTCAACATCCTCAGTTCGAATCGGGGATTAGTGAGGCCGCATTCTCCCTCCATGTCCCTGTATTTTCGCTCTTCTATAATCCCCAGATCGTCCATTCTATATAGTATATATCCGGAGGTAGTGCCTTCATGCACCACAAAGGAAGTTGATCCTAATACGTGTCTGGTATTACCGTTTCCCCCCAATATATCCCCGTTCATAGTCACACGATACACAGGGGTCATGACCCCTCCGACGTCAACGTACTCTATGGAAGAAACCGTGTAGTTTATCCTCTCCTCCAAGCGTATCCAATTTACATTACCTTCAGTGGAATTGATCCACGTTTCCTCATAATATGTCCATGACGAACCGACCATCCATGTCGGGACATCATCAGATCCGGCTTCCACAGTGGTGAACATCTCCTCTTGTACTTGTTCCGAGGTCGATGAGACCACAGACATCCCTAGGCTCGTTCCCACAGACGATAAGACCAAAATCGCGATTAGCATTAAGCTTGCAGTTTCCCTGATTCTTTCCATAAGACTATCTCCTTCCTACGATTAACTCCATTTGATTATAAAGGCTTTTTGGCGTACTCCCCGAATTGTAGTATCCCTATATATGCTCGATAATGACTGTAACACCGATATTTTTTTCGATAACGAAAAGCTTTAATGCAACCTGATACTCCCGTCAATCACAGCACATAAGAGTGAGACCATGAAGATCATAGGCAAAAAGGATTTTGAGGCTTTTGTGGAGCATCTGGTGAAGGAAGACCCCCGAGAGGTAGTTGGGGTTCAGGAAAAAGGAGACAAATTCATCTTCGACATTTTACAGAAAGCTTCGGATCTTCGATTGGACCACGATATGACGGTATTGCCACCTACACAATACTTTATGTCCAAACAAGATATTCTATTACAAAGCGACCAAAGAGATGAGGTGATAACCGAGGATATCACTCCAAGGATCATCATCGGTATACACCCATACGATCTTGATGCTATACGTCAGGTGGATAATATATTATCTAAAACACCGAAGGGAAGAATGTATCTAAAGAAAAGAAAATCATCTGTACTCGTGGGTGTAAACATAATCAACACCAGTGTTAGAGGTTTTGCAGGAAGCATGGGTACATCGACAGTTTCCAGGAGCTACGACCTGATGATAACGGACCTTGGAGATGAATATGCAATAGAGATCGGGTCCGAGAAAGGATTCGACTTACTGGACGGAATAGATATAAGGGATGCCACCGAGGATGAAAAATCAAAGGTGGAGGAAATATTATCAGACGTGAACGATAGTTTTCTTGAAGAATTGAGCTTCCCACATGAGGAACTGCCCCGCATCTTAAAAAGAAACATCGAGAACAGGGTGCTCTGGAAAAAACACTCCGAGGGATGCATCGAATGTGGATCATGTGTGATCGTGTGCCCCACAAGCTACTTCCTAAATGCGGATGACATCACCTCTGATAACCTGGATGGTGCTGAAAACTCGGACATATGGAAGCAGTGTGTGCATGAGGAATTCTCAAAGGAGGTCACCCCGGAGGGGGGCATGGAAGATAAGTACCAACGGTACCGTCATCGATTGATCACCAAGGGACTTTATCTCTACGAGATCTTCGGAGACATAGCATGTGTCGGATGTGGAAGATGCGCTTCACTATGTCCAACGGATGTGGCGGATCCGTCGGTGGTTTTCAACGACTTGAAGGGATATTCAGAATGATACCGGGAATCCTGTTTATTTGCTTTAGAATTATAGACCATATAAGACGGTTGAAGTATACCTGTTGAAGTAATATTTGCTCCCATATTCCTTTGAATGGTAGAAATATTTAATTACAGGTGCCATGTTGCCGCATTTGTCTAATAACAGATGAGTGAAACCATGACTAACTTTAAAAGAAAGGCCAGAAGATGTTTGGATTTGTCAAGTTGGAAAAAAGATTGCATGGGCTGTTTTCAATATGCTCGTCACAGTAAACAAAGAGTGATTAAGGAGGCATGAAATGGTAAAAAAACCAAAAGTTGCATTCTTTGATTTTGCAGGATGCGAAGGAGATCAACTACAGATCGCAAATCTAGAAGAAGATATACTGGAACTATTGGATCTTGTGGAAGTGGTCAGCTTCAGAGAGATCATGAAGGAACATTCAGATCGTTATGACATCGCATTCATAGAAGGTTCGATCCAGAGACCCATTGATGAAAAGAGGCTTAAGGATATCAGGGCAAATGCGGATGTGCTGATCGCCTTCGGTAACTGTGCGTGCAATGGTAACGTTAACAAGCTACAGAAGGATTGGTCCATTAAAGAAATGGAGGAGGAGATATACCCCGGCGCCGAAGAAATCATAGAGGGTAACGAATTCTTCGAAGCGTACCCCACTAAGGCGGTTGACGATGTAGTTGACGTTGATTTCTATATACGAGGATGTCCTGTTCGGTCAGATCAGGTGCTATATTATGTAAAAAGGTTGGTGTCTACACCTATAGCAAGGAACAAGGATGTGGATTTCAAAACAATCCTGAGAAATCTGGAAAAGGACGATCGTTCAGTGGTACGTTACAATCCCAACAAATGCATTCTGTGCCGTCGGTGTTCAAATATATGCAAAGAGGTTCTCGGTGTGGATGCACTGGGCGTTGTGGAAAAGGGAAGCCTTACCATCATATCCACACCTCAAAACATCGGTTTTGATAACAACGGCTGTATACAATGTGGACAGTGTGTATCATCTTGCCCCGTGGGTTCATTGTACACTTACTCGGTGGTCGAAGAATTGAAGGAGGACCTCGGAAGGTCCGATATCACCATGGCGGTGGACTCCATGGCACTTGCATCCTTTGTACTGAGGCATGATACACTCAAGCGTTTGGACCCGGAGGTTAGTGAAAAGTACGTTGTTTCAGCACTAAAGCGCTTGGGCTTCGCTAAGGTGATAATGTACGATCATTACCTCTTACAGTCCCAGGTTGCAGATGAAGATGAAGATTACTTGGTGCTTGCCAGCTGGTGCCCGTCCGCCCAGAAATACATGGCAGATAAAGCCTCTGAATCAATAGGAATAAAAGGAGAAAATTCACCGTGGAATCTGTTGATTTCCGAAGAGGAAAATGATATCTGTGTGCTCAGTCCGTGCACGGCCATGAACAATATAGATGGTATCAAATATGTTCTTACCGCCCCAAATCTTGATGAATTGTTCAAGCAGTTGAATGTAGATATCAAATTCGTGGATCCGGAGGATGGTGTTTACGATGGCAAGACTCTTCCAAAAGGGTTCACACATCCTGGGATCCCAAGAGATAGCGGCGACCTGTTGATATCACGGGATATCGTAGAACGGATTGAATCTACAGACCAAGCAAAGGGTCCCCTCAACATATATCCATGTTTGAAAGGCTGTGCCAACGGCGGCGGCAATCATCCAACCATAGAGGTGGAAGAAATGGAAAATCGGATAGAATGGTTAACCAAGCTCAGGGGGGTCAAATGATGTGCGAAGATGTCGAAGTTAAGGAATTGACTTGGGAAGAGAAGCGTACTCTAGACAAAATCATCGGATCCCTCGAGGACCCGAAACACGATAAGTTACGTCTCCTGCAATTGGTCCAGAATGAATACCTGTCTTTGAGAGACGAGCATATGAGATATGTTGCGGATAAAATTGGAACCAGCTACACGGATCTTTATGGCATAGCAACATTTTACTCTTTATTCAACCTGAACCCACCTGGACGACACACCATATCCGTATGTATGGGTACAGGATGTCACGTTAAAGGTGCCCAGAGGATCATGAAAAAATTGGAAAAGGTCCTGGGGATAAAGGTCAACGGCACCACCAAGGATCAACGCTTCTCACTGAAATCAGTCAGATGCCTTGGATGCTGTGGTCTGGCACCCGTGATAATGGTAGACGATCAAACATTCGGTAGAGTTAGGACAGGTCAGATAGAAGGGATACTGGAGGACTTCGAGTAGGTGATATCATGAGTATTAAAACAATAGAAGATTTGGATGAAATGGCCAAGATAGGTATGAAGAACTTGGAATCAAACCGGCCCAAGATAATATTCGGTCAGGCTACCTGCGGAATAGCGGCTGGTGCAAATAAACTAGTGGATTTTACAAAAGAGTATCTTGGGTACTTGCAGGAAACCGGGATAGACCCGGAAATAGTCTCCGTAGGCTGTATCGGCATGTGCTTTGCCGAACCCATCGTGGACATACAACTTCCCGGGAAACCTCGTATCACATATGAAAATGTTGATGCAAACAAGATGAAGCGTATAATCGACGAACATCTTTTGAACCAACGATTGGTCAGGGAATACGCCATGGGCCAACTCAGCGAGGAGTTATCCGAAGTCGAACACGGCCGGCTCAAATATTCATGGACATACGAAGCGGCACCCAGCCTCAAGGAACTGCCTTTCCTTTCAAGACAGGTAAGGATAGCATTGAGAAACTGCGGTATAATCGATCCTGAATCCATAGAACAATATGTAGCCCGAGGGGGATATCGCTCGGCATTCAAAGCACTCAAATACCTGAAACCCCAGGGGGTTATAGATGAAGTAAAGGGATCCGGATTGCGCGGTCGCGGCGGTGCTGGTTTCACCACAGGCTTGAAATGGCAGTTCGCCAGAAATGCCGAGGGGGATCAGAAATATGTGATATGCAATGCAGATGAGGGAGACCCCGGCGCATACATGGATAGGGGGATCCTCGAGGGGGACCCACACAGTGTTATAGAAGGCATGCTCATAGGCGGATATGCCATCGGTGCAACCGTTGGTTACGTTTACATCCGTGCGGAATATCCTCTCGCCATAAAGAGGTTAAAGAAAGCCATAGAGCGGGCTAAAGAGTACAACATACTCGGTGAGAACATAATGGGCAGTGACTTCTCTTTCGACCTGAAGATACTTGAGGGAGCGGGAGCGTTCGTCTGCGGTGAGGAAACTGCATTGATCGCATCCATAGAGGGTAAGAGAGGCGAACCTAAGCCTAGACCACCCTTCCCTGCCAACTCAGGGCTGTTCAAAAAACCATCAAATGTCAACAACGTTGAAACATGGGCAAATGTACCCATGGTACTTGAAAAGGGGGCGAGGTGGTTCCAAAACATAGGTACCGAAAAGAGCAAAGGAACCAAAGTGTTCTCGCTGGTAGGCAAGATCCAAAGATCTGGTCTGGTAGAGATTCCCATGGGAACAAAGATGAAGGATATAATCTATGATATAGGCGGAGGCATGCAGAAGGGAAGGACATTCAAGGCAGTACAGACCGGCGGACCTTCCGGAGGTTGCATACCTGCCAAACACCTTGACGTGGAGGTAGATTACGAAAACCTGGATGCTCTGGGATCCATAGTGGGTTCAGGAGGTATGGTGGCCATGGACGAGGATACGTGCATGGTTGACATTGCCCGGTATTTCCTGGATTTCTGTGCGGAAGAATCCTGCGGCCAGTGTACACCATGCAGGGTGGGCACCACCAGAATGCTTGGTATTTTGAATAGGATCTCACAGGGAGGAGGTTCCTTGAAAGACGTCGAACTGCTCAAGCGTCTTTCCACACAAGTGCGCGACGGCTCTCTTTGTGCCTTGGGCGGTACTTCACCGAACCCGATCATGACCACCATGGATTATTTCATGGATGAATACGAACAACACATACTCAACAAGAAATGCCCTGCTTCTGTTTGTGCAGCCCTGTTCAGAACACCCTGTCAAGACACCTGTCCGGCAGGTACGGATGTCCCGGCACATCTCCAACTCATCGCAGAGAAGCGATTCGGAGAGGCATATCAGTTACAGAGAGAAGATAACCCTTTCCCGGCGGTTTGTGGTCGTGTTTGTGATCACCCCTGCGAGGCAAGATGCCAAAGAGGTATGCTGGATGAGTCCGTTTCGGTGATGGCAATGCATAGATACTGCGCCGACAAGGTCTTTGAAGGTAAAGCGGGCTACATGCCTGCAACTAGCATGCTGGAGCCAACTGGTAACAAGGTCGCTGTAGTAGGCGGTGGCCCTTCCGGATTGACTGCCGCTTACTTCCTGAAAAGATTGGGTCATGAAGTAACCATATATGAAAAAGAATCAGAACTCGGCGGCATGCTTAACTGGGGTATCCCGCCCTACCGACTCCCCAGAGACGTACTGAAGCGTGAGATACAGATGATACTTGATCTGGGTATAGATGTTGAACTTGAAACCGCTGTGGGTAAAGACATTAAATTCGACGATCTCATGGAAGAATACGATGGGATATACCTGGGTATAGGTGCACAGAAGGACGTACCTCTTAACCTGGAGAATGAGGACTTACCCCAAGTTCTCAATGGTATGGAACTGCTGAGGAAGATGAACCTCGGCGAAGAAGTTGACATCGGTGACAGATTACTGGTCATCGGCGGAGGAAACGTTTCGGTGGATGTTGCAAGGACGGCAAAGCGTCTCGGATGCAAGAAGGTCATCGTGGCATACCGCAGAGAGGAGTTGGATATGCCGGCCTATCCCGAGGAGATTTCCGAAGCAAAGAAGGAAGGTATAGAGTTCTACTTCCTTGTTTCCCCGGAAAGGATAATCAAAGAAGATGGCAAGGCAACCGGTGTCGTGTTCAGGAAGATGCAGATGGATGAATTCACAAGATGGGGGCGCAGGAAACCCGTGCCAGTGGAATACGAGACCGTCACAATCATGGCAGACAATATCGTCACCGCTATAGGTCAGCAGGTGGAGGATACGTTCTACGAGAAATCTGAGATGGTGATAAATTACAGACATCGGATCGATGTTGACAAATACACCATGGAAACATCCATGCCAAAGGTGTTCGCAGGCGGTGACGCGGTCCTGGGACCTGCCACACTAATAGAGGCCGTTGCCCACGGTAAGAATGCTGCCAGGCAGATGGATATCAAACTGGTCGGTCGAGACACCCTTTCCGAACTTCAGGAAAAAACACCGTATGAATATTCCATGGAGATACCGGACAACGAGCACAAGATACAGAGAGCCACACTACAGACCATACCACCAAAGGAAAGAGAAAACAACTTCAATGAAGTGGTGATGTGTCTTGACGATGAGTGTGCTATCAGGGAGTCCAAGAGATGTCTCAGATGTGACATAATCGAGGAGGAGGATTTGCTATGAAGATATTGATAGATGGTAAGGGATGTGAGTGCCAGCCGGGTCAGAACGTTCTTGATGTGGCCACGGAAAACGGTATAGATATTCCAACACTGTGTTTCAATAAACTTATTTCAGATATCAGACCAGCAGGTTGCCGTATGTGCATCGTGGAGGTCCTTGCAGGTGGAAGACCCGGGCTTGAATCCAGTTGCACATTACCCGTAACAGACGGATTATCGGTATCCACTAAAAGCCAGGCAGTTTACAACGAACGTAGAGAACTTATAGAACTCCTGCTCTCGGAACATGAGCAGGACTGCAGAAACTGTGCCATAAGCGGTGATTGTAACTTTGCCAAGCTATGTCGGGACTACGATGTTGATGGGGTTCCAGTTTGTTCGGAATGTCCCAATCAAAAGGAAGGCTGCCTTCTGTCCAGGGGTGTGCTCTGCCTTGGGCCCATCACCTATGCAAACTGCAATGCATTCTGTACCCGAAAGGGGGATCCATGCGAAAGTTGCTTCAGTGTGCTTAGCAACGAGGACGTTCTCAAATTCGGTATCCGTGCATTTGCTAAAGCCGGATTTACCAAGGAAGATATCATCGAGGCGGCTAAAGTATTCTCGTATGATCGTGTAAAAGTACTTGAAAAACTTATCATCAAGGAGGAACTAAGATGAGTAAAGTAAATATCAATGTGGAACACCTGACCCGTGTGGAAGGACACGGTAATATATTAGTTAACGCGAGCAACGGTAAGCTGGAAAAGGTACTTTGGGAGGTCCCTGAGGCACCCAGATACTTTGAGGCTTTCGTCAAGGGAAAGCCATATCACCAGCTGGCACCAATAACCGCCCGCATATGCGGTATCTGTTCCATAGGGCACGCACTCACCTCACTCAAGGCAACTGAACAGGCTCTTGGTATAGAGATCTCAGACCAGGATGTGCTGTTTAGAAAACTTGCCCTTCACGGAGAGAATATGCAGAGTCACGTGCTTCACGTGGGATATCTGGCACTGCCGGACCTTGTGGGTGCAGGCTCAGTTATACCCATCGTATCTTCTAACCCGGATGAGGTGAAAACCGTCATACGTCTTCATAGGTTGGCAAACGAGATGTCGACTTTGATGTGCGGAAGAACCACACATCCAAGGCGATTGGTCCCCGGAGGATTTTCCAAGATACCCTCTGCACTGGAACTGGAAGAGTTGAAAGGAAAGCTAGCGGACTCGGTGGAAGACCTTCAGGCCGTGGCATCCTTCGTAAAATCAGTGGCATCTGGCTTGCCCGATTTTGAACGGGAAACTGAGTTTATATCACTGGTCCATGACAAGGAATATCCGTTCTACGACGGAGACATAATATCATCTGACGGTGGTACAACACCTCCCGAGGAGTACTTATCGGTGACCAACGAGTTCGTCGTACCTCAATCCACAGCAAAGTACACTAAGAACAAGCGCGATTCTTATATGGTCGGCGCTCTGGCAAGGTTCAACAACAACTATGACCTGTTGAGACCCATGGCAAAGGAAGTGGCCCAGGACTTTGGATTGTCACCTGTTTGCCACAATCCTTACATGAACAATGTAGCTCAATTGGTGGAGATCGTACACAGTGTCGAAGATTCCATAGCACTGATAGATGAGATCCTCGATAAGGGGATAAAAGAACAGGGGCTGTATCATATCCCGGATATCAAACCAAAAGCAGGGACTGGAGTCGGCGCTGTGGAGGTACCCAGGGGAATTTTATTCCATGAGTACACCTATGATGACAATGGAATCTGTACCAATGCAAACTGCATAATCCCAACGAATCAGAACCACGCCAACATACAGCTCGATATGGAAGAACTGGTACCGAATATACTGGATAAAACTGAGAAGGAGATAGAGCTCGCCCTGGAGATGCTGGTGAGAGCCTACGATCCGTGTATATCCTGCTCGACACACTATGTGGACGTAAAGTTCAAGAGGTAGGAACGTCCAGTTCAAAAGGGTTTCAAACCCAGTGATGGCATGATGCAACATACTAAGATAGTCGCGACTATAGGTCCCGCTTCCTCTTCTAAGGAAGT
>SLLU01000001.1 GCA_007133925.1 Candidatus Halarchaeoplasma halalkaliphilum
ACCATGGAGGTCTCACGGGGATCGACCTGGAATGTGGTGAAGTCACGCTGGGTCACCTCCATGGCCCCCCCTTGGGCAAGTTCCAGATTGGGTACGAAACTGCCGCTCTCGTAGGTTTTCACAGCAAGGTAACTGCATCCGTTCCAGCCAGTGTTGTATATGCTGAAATCTGCGTTGGTTCTCACCATGGGGGCGAACATGGATAGGAAGAACAAAAGTGCCACGACGGATATGGCGGTGATTAAATACAAGAACCGTCTGGTGGTTTTCCTCATGAAAAACAGGCCCCCCATATCTTAAGTATGGATCTCCTGAATCTGCTGATATCCTCTTTATCTACTCCCAGGTCGGAGAACAGAGCCTTTTCGAACACAGAAGTAACGGTATCAAAATGTTCCCTTAAACCGAATAGTCTGGACATGCCATCCCCAATCTCCCTGTGTGTTCTCCCCGGAGAGATAGACATGATATCCCGGGAACGTATCTCGTTCAGCATATTTTCGTAGTACTCCAGAACATCCTCTTGCTTTTCTATCTTCAACTCCGAGGGACTCTTTTTCACCATCCTCACAGGCTGACTTTGAGCTTCCTGTCCCTCGTCTTCTTCATCCCTATTCGATAGAAGGGTGGAGATCACCAGCAAGATTAGTATGAGGATCATGAAGATGAGAAGAATCCAGTATTCCCTGATGATCGACATTAGTGTATCGTCATCATCATCTCCGTTGTCATCTCCGTTGTCATCTCCGTTGTCATCGTCGTCATCATCATCGTCATCATCATCGTCATCATCATCATCGTCATCATCATCGTCATCATCATCGTCATCATCATCGTCATCATCATCGTCGTCATCATCATCGTCGTCATCATCCGGATCCACGATCACCACCTCATCCTCAGTGATCAGTAAATGGAGGGTATCCGAAACACATCCGCGAAGTTCCTCCCTACCTGAGAATCGGGTGTTCATGGAATAGCGACCAGGTGTGAAATCGTCACGTGCCAGTTCAAACAGATAACCACCATCTCCACTTGTATTCGTCGAATCGTACGCCACGCCGTTAATTTCCAGGGAAACCTCTTCTCCCGGCAGACCGTTTTCATCTGATGCGTTGCTAAGAGTTCCGTTCACGAAGAGCGTATCCAGTCTTATATCGATCCCTATAGTCAGCATTGTGGGTACGCTTATCTCGAATTCCACCTGGGCGGATGACGAACTTATGGTGGAATTTCCAGCGTATCGGACTTCCACATGATTCACACCCCATTGGAACTCCGAGGGACCATAGACCATATGGAACTCCCCTGTTGAATCCGGATTTACCACTTCCCTAAGGGTGATATTCAGGGGTATCTCCGTGAGATCGATATTCGCATCCGTGTCAAAGCTACCACTTAAAACGATATCCTCTTTATGATATGCTGTTCTGTCTGTCTCAAGCATGATGTGGGAAGAGTATTTTTGAATGGTCACGATCCTTTCGACGTAAAGAGGATATTCCACCGAGGCGTTCAAGATTCCGTCCCCCAGATAAGCATCCCAGGGAACGGGTATATCTTTGGAGTAATATCCATATTGGTCCGTGACTGTCTGGAATTCACCTATCCCATGGAACTTGAGATATACAGCCTCACCCTCCATGTATCCCTGATCCCAATAGTATCCGTGACATGTGAGGACCTGTCCCGGATTAACTACTTCTGGAGCCTCTAGGGTGAGATAGGGGGGCATGTCAACATACATATTCAGTATCTCGTCGATTATGGCCCGGTATCTTTCTATCAATTCCTCCATCCCTGCAAGACCATCGTGGTAGGTATCCCCTTCGGATACGGATTCGCTGAGTTGTTGTACCTTGAACTCCATACCATTATGGTAATTTTCCATATGGAGGAGGTTGCCCCGTGCGTCCTCCAATGCATCATACCCTTCCATCATGGAACCCATCTCCAACTTTCCTGCTATCACATCAAGGAATACCTCCAAGCCCCTGGTGATGTTCAGCACGATACCTTGATGCTGTTGGGAAAATTCCAAGGTATCCCTGGTCAGGTTGTAATAGGGCAGATACAACTCCTTTAGATATACGTAACTGGATACCTCATCCTCTATATCATCTATGATGCGTCTGGCCGGGGACGTGGACTCATGTGCGGAATGGAGCAGTTCGGAGGATTCGCGGAGATGCTCTTGGGAGTACGAAAAAACCCTATCCTCGTACACCGGATCTACACGGTAAGAGGAATTCATCCCTTCCCCAACAAGATCATGAACGATCTGCAATGCGATTATCAGTAGCTCTATGTCCTCCTCCGCATCATCGAAATCCTGGTGACTGGCAAGAGCTGTCCACTGTATGGAAATGAGCAACAGCAGTATGGTACATATGGCTAAGGTCCTTTCTCGTTTCAGCATCCGGCCAACTCATGCATGGGCAAAGATAAAAAGCTTTCCGATACGTTTATTTATCTTTTTTGCTTACCTCAGGATAGATGGTATCCATCCAGCGTTTCTTTCCGGACGTGACATCCACGGTCTTCGGTGGGGTATTCATAGCCTTGGGTGTGTATCTCCTGACGGCCACGGATCACCTGACCCCCGGTCTGGGTGCGGTCTTCATAGGCATATTCACCATGATGGTGATGACAGGGAAAACCGTTGACGAGGAGGTCAGCATGGCTGGTATGAAGGGAGATGCAGACACACTGGACGAACTCCTGGAAGAACTGGGTATAGAGGGGGACATGATACAGATCCCCTCAGGCGACCTTCTTAGTGCGCCACGAACCTTTGTCCCGGTGGAGGATTTCCAGGGACTGCCCGACCTCCAGGACGAGATGGTCATAGTCACCTCGGGAGGTGGCAGGGCGGGCATATCACTAATACCTCCAGGCCTTCATCTGATGGAGCTTGCCGAATCCAGCCTGGAAACACCCACGGAGGGATTGGAGGGTGCCCGGGAAGTGATGGGAGTCCTGACCCACGGGTTGGGACTGGCCAAGTCCTTCAGTTTAAGGGAGGACGAAAAGATAACCGTGAGGATAACCCACGGGCCCTATGGGGATATGTGCAGGGAACTCCGTGAAAAAAGGGAGAACATATGCACACGGACGGGCTGCCCCCTTTGCAGTGCCTATCTTACCGCAGGTACCCAGTACTTGAAAAGACCCCTGAGATTGGTGGACTTCAAGATCGACGGGGAGCACGTTATCTTCGAGATGGAGGAGATAGTACGGTAACCATCTCCCAGAAGCTGGCGGGATCCATGATGGTCTGGACGGTTCTTACTTTCTTGATGGTGGGAAACCATAACATCGAACTATACGGCATCCTTCTCCTGATAGGTCTTCTGGTGTGCAGGGAACTATCCTCATCCTACGTGGAACCAATAGTGGCTGAACGGATGGATATCATGATATACGTGGGAGTGATTTTTTTCGTCGTGGTGGTGACACACAGGGTATTGACCATACTGGGTATAGTGTGATTCACTGGTAACCCTTGGGACCCCTATCCTCGTTACCCTTCTCCTTGCTCCTTACCTTTTCCAGAGCCCTGTACATGTGCTTTTCACTGACCTTTATCTTCCCGATATCCTCGTCATCCATGTTTCCCCCACCTTCTATATATTCCCTTATGGCCAGCATCACGGCCTCGTTGCAAATTGATGATATCTCGGCACCACTCATGCCTTCGGTATCCCTGGCAAGTTTGCGCAGATTGATGTCTTCCGACAGGGGTTTCTTGCGTATATGGATCTGGAATATCTTCTCCCGGGTATTCTGATCCGGCATGTCCAAGGAGACCTGTCTGTCGAACCGTCCGGGTCTGAGCAGGGCTGGGTCTATTATATCTATGCGGTTGGTGGCTGCCAGTACCACCACATCATGGAGGGATTCCAGTCCGTCCAGTTCCGTGAGAAGTTGCGATATCACCCTCTCGGATACGTTGGAATCGGAACCGCTTCCTCTTCGGGGTGCCAGGGCATCGATCTCATCAAAGAATATCACCGTGGGAGCGGCCTGCCTGGCCTTTCTGAAGGTTTCTCTAACAGCCTTCTCGCTTTCACCTACCCACTTGGAAAAGAACTGGGGCCCCTTCACGGATATGAAGTTCGCCTCGCTCTCCCTTGCCACAGCCTTTGCCAAGAGTGTTTTTCCGGTTCCGGGTGGGCCGTGAAGCAATATCCCCTTGGGGACCTCGGCCCCCATGTGCTTGAACACCTTCTCGTACTTGAGAGGCCACTCCACCGCCTCGATGAGTTCCTGTTTTGCCTCATCCAAACCTCCAACGTCATCCCATGTTACATCGGGGGTTTCTATGACCACCTCCCTCAGGGCCGACGGTTCCATCTCCCTCAGGGCCTTGTTGAAATTATCCGGCCTCACCTTTAACCGATCCACTACCTCCGGGGGTATCCGTTCCAGATCCAGGTCCATATCCGGCAGGACCTCCCTCAATGCCAGCATTGCCGCCTCCTTGGCCAGGGCCTCCAGGTCCGCACCTACGTATCCGTGGGTATGGGATGCCAGCCTCTCAAGGTCCACCTCGCTGTCCAGGGGCATTCCCCGGGTATGTATCTCCATGATCTCCCGTCTCTCATCCCTGTCCGGCATCCCTATCTCTATCTCACGGTCGAACCTCCCCGGACGCCTAAGGGCCGGATCCAGGGCGTGGGCCCTGTTGGTGGCCCCTATGACTATCACCTTGCCCCTGGCCTCCAGACCGTCCATGAGAGAGAGCAGCTGGGCAACTATCCTCCTCTCTGTTTCACCGGTCACCTCGTCCCTTTTGGGTGCTATTGAATCCAGCTCATCTATGAACACTATGGCGGGTTGATTCTCCTCGGCCTCCTCGAATATCTGTCTCAACCTCTCCTCGCTCTCTCCGTAGAATTTGGACATTATCTCCGGTCCACCGATGTTGTAAAAATTGGCATCTGTCTCGCTGGCCACCGCCTTGGCCATCAATGTCTTTCCCGTACCCGGCGGGCCGTGGAGCAGCACACCCTTGGGGGCTTCGATACCCATCTTGTCAAAGAGTTCCGGATGTCTAAGGGGCAGTTCCACCATCTCCCTCACCTTCTCTATCTCTTTCTTGAGCCCGCCTATGTCCTCGTAGGATACCCTGGGCACCCTTGCAACATCCTCCATGCTCACCGGTTTTTCCGATATGCGCACATCGGTTTCAGGGGTGATTATCACCGCCTTGGCCGAGGGAGAGTATGATTTAACCACCAGATCTATCTTGTTACCCATGACATTGAGGGATATGGAATCCCCCTTTGTGATGGGTCTGTGCCTCAGAACCTGTTTACGGAGGTAATCCTCACCCCCCATCAACCTGAGGGGTTGTGTGGGGGCAAAGGTGACCTTTTTGGCGGTTTTTGCATCCACCTTCTCTATACCCACCTTCTCGTCTATCTTCACCCCAGCGTTCCTCCTGGTGGGTCCGTCTATGCGGATCAATCCTGTGTTCCGGTCCTGTTCATCTCCTGCCCATAGTTTTGCCGTGGTCTCCTTTTCACCGATAATCATGATTATATCTCCGCTCTGGAGATCCAGTTTTTCCTTGATCTCAGGGTCTATTCTGGCAAGACCTCTTCCCACATCGGACGACTTCGCCTCGGCCACCTTCAACACTCTTTCCGCTTTTGCCACATTACCACTCTCTTTCACTATACAACAACATATTGTAATGTTTGTGTTGTAATATTAGTTTGAAGTTCTATTTATAGTTTGCTGATGACAGCTATTTATTGCCGAGTCCTTTATTGGTTCCGATATCATGATGAAAAGAATAAACGAGATCGCCATAGAGCTGGTCATGGGGGATCTAACCGACCAGCCGGACTGCACTGCCATCGTGAACGCCGCCAATGCGGAACTGGTGAGGGGTGGGGGTGTGGATGGTGCAATACACCGGGCCGCCGGGCCGGAACTCGAGAGGGAGAGCAGTGCCCTGGGTCCCATCTCTCCGGGAGATGCGGTGATCACTGGAGCATATGAACTTCCCAACAGGTACGTCATACACTGCCTGGGTCCAGTTTACGGTCGGGATGAACCCGAGGATGAACTCCTGGCGAACTGCTACAGGAACGCTTTCATGTTGGCCGAGGACCGTCATATAGAAACCATTGCGTTTCCAGCCATATCCACAGGTGTGTTCGGATACCCCATGGAGGAAGCCGCCGTGGTGGCCCTGGGGGCTATCATACAAACTGCCCGGGAATTGAACAATGTGAAATTGATACGGATGGTACTCCACTCCCGGAGTGCTCTCAGAGTGCACGAGGATGCCCTCGAGTGCCTGTGTGAGGAGGATAAATAATAAAAACGGAGAGGGGATGAGGTTTCCATGCGTCTTATCGTTTCCTCAAAAAGTGACCCGGCGAGTATGAACATAAGGGAAAAGCTCCTGGGGTCGTCCTGGGAGTGCCCGGGGGAATTCATGGGGAATCCCTATCATAGAAAGGGGGACGATATCCTCATCACCGTGGAAGAGCATCACATATACTTCGACGAGGCTGACCGGATGGTTTCGACTCTCATAGAAGAAGACTTAGACCTTGTGGTCTTCATATCCAAACACGCATCCAAAGCGGGCATACATTCACTGACGGTGCATCCCGTGGGTAACTTCGGGAAGGCGAAATTCGGAGGCTGGGACCACATGCTCGTCCCACCGGCACCTGAGGAGATGCGCTTCGCACTGGGCCGTTTGAGGGACGGGGCAAAAAAGGTGAAGAAAAACTATCAGGTATCCCTGGAGGTCACCCACCACGGACCCTACCTTACCACCCCCACTTACTACATAGAGATCGGGAGTGACGAGGTATCATGGACGGATGACGAAGCCGGCGAGATCGTTGCCGCGGCTGTCAGAGAACAGGGACGGTACCGGACGAAGAGGCTGAAAAGGGTTGTGTGTTTGGGAGGCGGACATTACGCACCCCATTTCACGGATATGGTCAAGGAGAAAGAAGTGTCGGTGGGACATCTGATACCCGGATGGGCCCTGAAGGACCTTACCAGGGACGGTCTTCAGACCGCTCTGGAACAATCGGGAACGGATCTGGTCTGTGTTGATCCCGGAGGGATAGAGGGCGGTATATTCAAGACAATAAAAGCATGGTGCGGCCAATTAGATGCCGAGATCGTGGAAGTGTCTGATATCTGACCTATTCCACCTTTTCCCACTTCTGCAGTTCCATGACCACAGAAAGGGTTTTGCCTTCCTCTATCTCACGCCTTATGCGGTTCTCCCTTTCCATGACATCCAGTGCCCGGTTGGCGATCATGAGAGCTTCCTCCTTGGGGATTACCATCACACCACTGGGGTCTCCTATGATCCAATCCCCCGGCCTGATGCGAACACCCCCGCACACTATGTCCACCTGGGTACCGCCGTAACCCTTTGGTTCACCCGCATGGGATGCGATATGTCTGGCGAAGACCGGGAACCCGATCTCGTCTATGTCGTCGATGTCTCTTACAGCACCATCTATCACTATGCCAGCTATACCCTTCACCTTGGCGGAAAGAGAGGCCAGTTCGCCCCATACAGCGGTCTCTCCGCCGTTGGAATCCACCACGATAATGTCCCCTTTTTTTGCCCTGTCGATGGCCTCCACGGGCTTTGCCCAGTCGCCGTCAACGGTCTTGACCGTGAAGGCAGGGCCTATGATCTTTTCACCGAATGATGTGACCTGATGGATACCTATCATGCACGGGCTCCTGTGCATGGCATCGGACACGTTGGCCGAGGATACCTTTGTCAGACAAGTTCTTATCTCCCGTGGACCGAATTTCTTGGACACTTCGGACGCCACGGATATCCCCTGTTCCATAGCGGTTTTTATGGTCCTGGTGGCCTCTTTGACATCCTTTGCCTTTATGATGGCACCCCCCACGATTACTATGTCCACTCCCCTCTCGACCATACTAGCGGCGTTCTCGGAGTTTATACCTCCGGCAACGGCTACGGGAACCGTGCTCTGGGAAATCACATCGGACAGTATGTTAAGAGGGTCCTCACCCCTCATCTGGGAATCTATGCCCACATGGACCCCTATGTAATCCACACCGAGCTTGCATACCTCCCGTGTTCGCTGGGCCGGGTCCCTGACACCCAGCATATCCGCCATTATCTTTGCGTCGTAATTTCGTGCCGAGCGCACTGCCTCCTTGATGGTCTCGTCGTCCGCGGCGGCCAGGACCACCACCGTGTTTGCACCGGCCTTTGCGGCTATCTCCACCTCCATGCCACCCACATCCATGGTTTTCATGTCCGCCACTATCTCTTGATCTGGAAATCGTGATCTGAGTTCTCTTACCGCATCCATGCCTTCAGCCTTTATAAGAGGTGTTCCCGCTTCGATCCTGTCCACTCCCGCTTCCACGGATTCTTTGGCGATCTTCAAAGCCCGGCTCAGGTTCATGAGGTCCAGTGCAACCTGTAATTTCACACTCATGAACCGAAAGTTTATCGGGTGGTTAAAAATCTGTCGCTCGTAAGCCAGCTTGTTTTAAAAAATTCAGGGCTAAAGTTAAATAGCGGCTGTATTTATGAGGAAAAAAATGAGACGACGTTTTAACAGGGGGAACGTATGACATGATTCGCTTCGGACCCAGTGGCATACCTTTATCTTGCAAGGGGAGGACACTACTAGACGGAGTTCTGGACGTCCACAAATTGGGTCTGACGGCCATGGAGGTTCAGTTCCTGCGTACCAACGTGACCCGTCAGCCAGTCACCGACGATGAGGTGGGTTTGAAGAGCAGGGAGGTAAAGGATAAATTCATAATATCAGTTAACAGGCCTCCGGATGAAAAGGAAATATTCGTGGAGGACCTGGACAGAGAACTCCAGGTGGGAGATATGATCGATTTCCTTGCAGGAGGAGTGGCGGAAGAGTTTCACAGACTCCCCCTGGTGGGTTTTGTCGCCATGGAACTGGACGTCTATCTCACCATCCACACACCCTACTACATGAAATTCTTCTCGGGGGAGGACGAACTGGTCAAGAAATCCAAACTGGCATTCAAGTACAGCGCGGTCCAGGCCTGTGAGATGGATGCGGAGGTCATTGTGACCCACTTGGGTCTTCTGGACGAGGGTACACAACCCGAGGATGTACGGGATGACGTGGTGGAGAACCTCAGGGAGATGAGGAACTGGATGGATGAAAACTACAAAAATAGCCCCTTGATCGGTCTGGAAAACCAGGC
>SLLU01000088.1 GCA_007133925.1 Candidatus Halarchaeoplasma halalkaliphilum
ATAGTTTCGTATGCGGTTATGTGATCATCCTCGTTGCTCACCGACACTCTCACTGTGGCATTATCCCCCTTGGCAACCGGGTTAGGGGTTACCTGGTAATCGTTGTAATGGAGCTCTGGCCATCGGATCTCGAAGATACCGCTTGTGTTTTCATCCTTGAGCCCCATCTCATCCCGGACCCTTGCCCGTATCATGGCGCTGGTCGAGGTGATGTTGGGGGTATCCCATGTAAATGAACCGGTGTCTTCCGTATCCACCAGATGGATCCACGTATCCCCGGCGTTGATACTGTAATACAGTTCCACTCCAATGATATCATGGGAACCTTCCGTTGTTTCCCAAGTGATCTCCTCCTGGGTTCCCGCCCCGAAGACCTCTCCTCCGGTGGGTCTTGTGAGACTCAAGGAAGGTCCGGTGACGTTCCAACCGTTGGGGGCCACCCACGGATACCTATCCACACTACGTGGACCAAAACGATATTGTTCGTCCACTATACCGTCACTCCCGGGCTGGTTCTGGTCCGGCCCGCTGTACACATCGGGATCCGTCCAGTGGGACCAGTGGTTACCCCCCACGGGGTAATGAAGGTTCCAGGCATTACTTCCGTCATCCGAAGCCTGCATGGTATTATATTTGAAGTTGTTATGGTAGAGCGTATTGTCGTTCGATTCAGTGAGATATGCACCAATACGATTCATGAAGAATGTATTGTTCCTTACCGTATTTTCGTGTGAGAAAGCCAGTGTGATGCCGATGCACCCGTATTCCAACCACAGGTTCTCCATAACTACGTCCGTACAGCTCACAAGGATGACCTGGCCGGCATCTTGGGGCACCTCGCCTCCGGTCGTGTCTTTCCAGTATATAAGGGGTTTCCCGTTCACGGTATTGCTCTCATCCATGGTATGGGAGTTGTAATTAGATATGGTGTCGCCTCTCAACTCTATACCACACCTCTCCATGGTGTTATCCCTCAATATACAATCCCACCCCTGTATGATAATACCTGGTTGACTGTTGTATATGGTGTTGTTTGCTATGAGGGAACCATGGACTTCTTCAACAGACATACCTCCTCTATTGTTGTACGATAGGTTATTGTTCATTATAACAGAATCCTTGGAAAAAATATCCCGGATCCCATAGGGCGTGTGGGTTATCCGGTTCCCACTCACCAAGCTGCGATGGGATTCATACAGATAGATGCCTAGTTCTTGACTCCTTACCAAGTTGTCAGATATCTTGTTGTCGTGGGATCCCATGCATGCGATACTGTAAAAATCATTTCCTGTAACCGTATTCCCGGTCATGGAATTGTTGTGGGAAAAGTACATAAGCATACCGATCAAGTTATTCGTGATAGAATTTTTTTCCACCTCATTCCCATCAGAATATTCCGATATCATACCATAAAAGCCATCCTCGATGGTATTGTTCAGGAAGAGATTGTCATGTGATTCCTCCACAGATATACCATAAAAGGTTTCGTATATGTGATTGTCCCGCACCGTGTTATCTCGGGAGAATCCCAGGGTGATGCCCATGGTCGTTTGTCCCAGTTGAATTCCTTCCACAGTAACGCCCGTGCAGTTTGCCAGTATCACCTGACCGGCATCGTCAGGCACCGTACCTTCCGTGCGGTTCTTCCAGTAATATACAGGTTTGTTGTTCACCGTGTTGGAAGGATCGATGGAGTGGGTATTCCAGTTCTCCAAAGATGAGCCGGAGAGAAATATGCCGTTTTCAACCATGGTGTTCCCGGAAAGTAGTATATTCAACGATTCTACCAGGTAGAAGCCTATCATATCGCCCTGCACACTACAGTCATAGAAGGAATTGTGGCTTGACATAACATTGTAAATGTACCCGCGGGAAAGAGATATGTTTCTGAAGATATTGTGATGTGACATCAGGCAGGCTACCCCCATAAACGACTCATCTATTACAAAGTCAAATATCTCATTACCATGGGACTCGATCATCAATACTGCTTCCCAGCAGGTCTGAACCGTGATATCCCGTATCACGTTTTGATGGGCTTCGTAGAGGACTAAAGGATTATCGGTATCTAAAAACTCCATCCCCGAGATGGTGCAGAACGAGGAACCTAGGAGGGCTATGCCTTCATAACCCTTTTCGATACTGCTGTTTACTATAGTATTATGGTCCGAGTATTGAAGGGCCACACCATACCCCACATACCATAACAGCTCCACGGTATTGTTTTCCAGTGTATTGTTGGTTGAACTTTCCAGCAAAATACCTGTGTTGGGCAACCGGACAGTGTTGTCCATGAGCCGGTTCAGATCCGAATCGTAAAGTACGAGCCCTTTATTGTTATCATCCATCTCATTGGAGGATATGGTATTGTTTAAAGAACTCTGGAGTATCACACCGTTGCTGCCTCCGGATATCTCATTGCCCTCCAGGGTGTTGTTTTGGGACTCCAGGACGTAGATACCGCTCTCCCCAGAGACATCTATGGTGAATTCCTTGAATATGGATGTACCTTCAATGGTGGCGTTCACCGTGAGGACCATGGTTCCAACGGTTCCCGGCGTCCATTTCCCGAAATAGTATCCGTCATCCGCGATCTGATCACCACCGGTGCCGTCGTCCCTTAGGATTACCGGGGGTTCACCGGTCCCGAACTCCACCGCCACATGGGCCCCGGTAACGGGGTCCACACCGTCATTCAAGGAGATCATGATATCCGTTTCACCGCCCCATGATATGGACGATAGGGGGCGGTGGACCCATATGTTTATATCGTCTGGATCCGGCGATGCGAAAAGGGCGTTGTATGCATTTATACGTCCACCGGTGAGTGTTAGCCCCGTCAAAGCGGGAACTGTATCTGCAGATGATAGTATGGTGTTCTTAAGCTGTATGTGATCGTATGATGGTTTATGGGATGCCAAGAGTGCGGCCAAGCCGGAAACGTGGGGTGTAGCCATGGACGTGCCACTCATGTAAGTATAATCATCGTAGGGATAGGTGCTGTATATGGATTGACCGGGGGCGCTTACATGAACGGTCCTGAGGCCGTAATCAGATGACCATGAAGGATGGTCGCTGGAAGTCGTGGAGCCCACGGAGATTATGTTGGTCAGGTTGTAGCACGAGGGGTAGGAAAGATGTATATCGTTGTTCAAACCGTCGTTGCCCGCGGCGGCTATGAACAGTATGTCCGCTTCCTGATGCCTCTGTATGGCCTCGTACAGCAGCTCGCTGAAACCGAACCCGCCCCAGCTGTTGCTGGTAGCCACTATGTTCTCACCCTCGTTCTTTCTTTCCAGCACATAATCGAGACCGGCGATAACATTGGCCACCGTTCCCTCTCCAAGGGGGCCGAAGGCCTTGACACCCATCAAGCTGATTTCCCAGTTCACACCGGTCACGCCTATACCGTTGTTACCGACCGCCCCGATTATCCCGGAAACATGGGTTCCGTGACCGTTGTCGTCCATGGGATAAAAGGAATCGTTCAGGGCGTTGTAACCGTGTTTTCCCTGGTCATCCCTCCACATATTATCCGCGAGATCAACGTGGTTGTAATCTATGCCCGTATCGATCACCGCCACTACCACCTCATGACTTCCGGTCGTCGTGCCCCATGCCCAGGATGCGTCGATCATCTCCATACCCCACTGTCGATCATAGTACGGGTCGTCGGGTACGTTCATCAACTCCAATATGTAGTTAGGTTCGGCGTGGATCACTCCTTCCATGCGATTCAGCATGGCCACCGCCCTATGTACGTCCACGTCACCCTCCAGTTCCACCCTGGCCATGCCCAGGGTGGGATAGACTTGGGATACCGATCCGGGAACCATCACACCGGTATCGTGCATGAGCGGGTCCTTATCGTAGCCGCCCATCACATAGGATTCTTCAAATCGCACGAGCACGGAGTTAGGGCAGTACCTTGCCTTCTGTGTTGATACACGTTCCTGGTCCTCCTCCTTGAGTATACGGTTTTCGTAAACATGGTTTTCGTAAGATTTTTCCATATATATCTCGTGTATCCCGTTATGAAAGAGTGTGTTGTTGTGTATGATGTTTCCATATGAGTTGAACAGGTGTACCCCCATGTACTGGTTGTGGGCTATCACGTTACCCGTGATTTGACCGTTGGTGGTGTTGTAGAGATAGAGCCCACTGCCGTTGGAATACGTACCCGTCAAACCTGAGGCGGTATGAAGGTAGCACTCCCGCACCACGAAGTGAAGGGAGGTGTTCCCGATATATATGGGGTTACCCCGGCCTTCCCCGTCGATCTCGTATCCCTCTATAACAAATGGATTCCCTTGGGTACCGTCGCCGTCCCATCCCTGATCCAAGAAATCCGAGTCGCCATCTATCCTTACGGGCTCCCGTGGGGTATAGTTCCCCAGAAAAAAGGGAAGTTCCGTCTCCAGGGTTTGTTCATTGGTGGACGAGAGTTCTTGGTGTATTCCTGCCCATATCTCCTGGTATCCAGCCTCACTTAGGGTATGGCCTGGTATCAAGAGCATAGTGGATATCAGCATAAGGTTCAGTATCACGGTGCATATCTTCATGGTCACAACATCCTGTTACTGAGATGAATATCCATTTCAGGTCTATATATCTTTCGCCATGGAGGCTGCATCTCATACACTTGAGGGTTAACCAGGTTTAACAGATTAAACCTAGGTGGTTTTCAAGAAACTTGAAGGTTTAAATAGTATACTATTGTTACTTAGTCTAGAAGTGATAGTATGAAACAAGAATGTTGCGAAACAGACAGAGGACACGGGCATCACGGCAGGGGACACCACAAATGCGGCTGCGGTGGACACTGCTGCTGCGGATCTGGGCATCAGTGCACCTGCGGACAGCACGGCTGGAGAAAGTTCCAGTCCAAGAGAGAGATGCGGGAGAAACTCGAGGCCTACAAGAAAGAGCTGGAAGAGGAACTACAGGCGGTCAAGGAACACATCGAAAAGCTCAGTTAAAACCCCTTTCCAATTTTTTTATTTTTTCCAATCCATCTTCTATCATCTGTGGTGAAAAGCCTATGAGGGGGCGGAACACGGGGAGCTTAAAATCCACTTTACGCTGACGGTCCACAGTATCACCCAGTACCAATCCTTTGATCTCCCTGGGTATCCGTGAAAAGAGCACGTCTTCCAGGGAATCGAACTGGAATCTCTTGGGATTGGGGTCCCAGGGTTCCAAAGCATGGTGATGAAGGGAACCCTCGGGATGAAATATGTACGCTCTTGCCCCACGCTTCATCATCAACCATGTAGCCAGGAAATCCTCCCGAGAATCCACCCATGCCGCCACTTTACCCTGACTACTCAGGGGGAGTCCACCTGGTCCCGGTATCACCCTTGAGAACACGTAACCTCTTTTTCCCCGTATCTCCACGAAAAGGGTATGGTCCGGCTGGTCTAGGTCCACCTTGAGGGAAGGGGTCTCCTCCAGTACGTAGGAACCCACCTTGGCCGCCGCCTCAGGACTGCTGTAAGGGTGATCTCCCACCCTTCTGGCCCTGACCGCAAAGCTACCCTCCAGACCCCTGGCCCATTCCTTGGCCAGTGAACCTATATCCTCCAGGGAGGAAGAGGTCTCCCGGGCAGGACTGTAGGATACCACACCGAAGGTTCTTGAGAATATGCTGGCGTTTTCCTCTTCAGCGTAGGCGAAGAGCCTTCCCCTTTCCCTCTCTATGATCACCTCCGCCTTCTCCTTCAAAAAACTCCTTTCAAGGTTATCAATCAGTATGTCCTCGAACCCTTTCCGTATGTTATGGCTCTTTATGCCTAACTCTCCGTATCTGAGAAGGTACAGCCGCATGTTCAACCCTTCAACAATCTCTTCAAGTTGGAATGGAATATACTCTCCTTCAGGGAATTCGATATGTCCGCAGCATCTACCACTGTCTTTTGAACCCGGTAGTTGAGGTAGGGATAATCGGAACCGAAAACGATCTTCTCGGGTATGTGCTTGCAGGCGTACTCCAGCATGTATACCCTTGTACCGGAGGTGTCTGCGTAAACGTTCTCGTAGTTCCTGGAAAGGGGGATACACCCTTCATTTAGATGCCCCAATATGATCTTCAGGTCCTCCCGGTCCTCCAGCACCTTCTTCATATATCCCGGAGAGGCGAAACCCGGGCCGGTGTGGGTTAGTATGATGATATCCTCCCGGTAGATGGCTTCGAAGAGCGGATCGAAATCGGGGTGGTCCGGCCTGTACGTCTCCACAAAGGGATGGAGTTTGATGCCGAGAAGACCCCTCTCCGCACAGCGGTGGACCTCGTCAATGGCTTCCTCACCCCTGCGGGGGTCAACCCTGCCGAAGCCCATCAGTCTGTCCGGGTAGGCTTCCACGGAATCCATGATCATATCGTTGTAAAGGGGGTACCGATCTCCAGGGGCCGGATTGGGGAACACTATGGCCCTTTTGATACCCGCTCCATCCATGGCATCTATCACCGTGGACGCATCCACCTCGGGGTTCACGTAGGGAAGCCACTGACCCGATGGCCCCAGATGTACATGTGCATCGTAGATCTCACTCCGCTCTTTAACTACTTTTTCGAAATCCATTTTTCAACACCTTGGGTGAGTTCAGCTATCCGTCTTCCGTAATCCCGGCATCGCTTCAGATCCTCCTCGTCCGCCTCGCCTATGACCACTGGTCCGTAGTGGTCGTCCCTGGGATCCCCCTTAACTATCATGCCGTGCACTAGTAATGATTCCAGAATGGCCATGACCGTGGTTTCGTTACCCCCTGCGGGGTTCGCACTGGATGTGAAGGCACCACCCACCTTCCACTCCAACTTGCCGTGATGCTTCACGCTCTCGTCGATCAAGGCCTTCAACTCTGCCGAGGGGAGGCCGTAATAGGTGGGGGAGCCGAGCACGATGCCCTGATACTCCGTTAGGGCATCCGTATCCACCTGTTCCACACTCAAAAGGTCCACATCCGCACCGGACTCCCGCATACCCTGGGCGATCTCCCTTGCCATGCGTTCCGTGGTACCGGTTCTTGAATGGTAGCAAACCAATATCCTGGTCATAGTGAAGGGATAAATGGGATGGTATTAAAACTTGACCTCAACATTTTTTATACTCCGTGTATTTTTTCCTTCCCATGGTCGGATTAACATGCACCCTCAAGGTAGATTACCACGATCCCCGGGAGGCGGAAGCCGTGGCCCGTTCCCTGGAACCCGATAACCAGGGTTACATACAAACAGAAATTAGTGGGCGTTCCCTCCTGTGCTTTGCCAGGGCAGAGAATCCTCTATCTCTTCTACACACACTGGATGATTTTCTGGCATGCCTTATCGTGGCAGAGGAAACCCTTTCCGGAAAGTAAAAAAAAATCAGTTACCCCGGTTCAGATACCGGATTATGTAACCGGCTATCTTGTTCCGCATCATGTTTGAATCCACATTGGTGTACTTTTCAACCATCTTCTTGTTGTGTTCGTAATCGTCTGGTTTGAACTCATCGGGATACTTGTCCACCAGCTCGATAGCCACTCGTTTTATGTATGTTGGTCTGATGTTTCCCATGGTAAATTCTCCGGGGATTTCGGGTTAGCAAAACCCTTCATGAATATAAAGGTTATCCTGCCGTAGCTACAGAGATAGGGCATCCACGGGACAGACTGCCACGCAGTCACCCACGTCCTTGCACTTTTCCGTATCCACTTCGACTACCTCTCCCAGGGACAGGGCGTCCACGGGACAGGCCTCTACACACAATCCACAGGCAACACACTTGTCCTTCTCTATCCTTACTACCATGAGGTGTAATAAGTTCAAAGGTATAAATCATTTATCCCGGTTCTTTTTACGATGCCGGTGATAGAAAAACAGGCCGATGACCACCGTAACGAGCATTATCAAGTGAGCGTAGGGTGCCCTCATCAAGGTCTCCGCAGTGGTTAGAGGGGGGATGTACCGAAGTTCTTTCATCCGTTCCTCGGCTACCCTCTCCGTCACCGGTAACATGTTCACGTGACCCCAGTCTTCAACGTCCACAACGTCCTTGAGGGGATACATGACATCCATCTCCTGGGCGACTATGAATCCCCTGTCAGGGGAGTACCACCATATTCCGGAAAGGGATGGTAAGACGTCCATCCCCAATATCTGGAAGTTGAATGTCAGGGGTAGTGCTTCTACGACCTCGTTCGTTTCCAGCCTGATCGGCTCCCATTCACCGGGCTCCAGTTCCGAGAAGAGCATCACTTCACCTTTCTCTATGATACCGTCGTGAGCGTCAGCCCATTCCATGTCCTCCCAGTAGATGGGGAACTCGTTGCCATGGAAATTCTCCAGTACCTTTTCCAGATCCGTCTCGGGAAGACCTTTTATGTTCAAGTATCCCCCGTAGTTGCCTTCCAGGACGGCGAAGACCGTGGATTCCGTCTTGGTACCGTTCTCATCCATCGGGAAAATTTCCAGGGGTTCGTTGAGTTCCAAGTAAAGGGAGTACATGCGGTTTCCGCTGAAGCTCGCATCCACATCTTCGTAACCTATGGTGAGTTCATCGTCCTGATACTCCGTAAAGGATACGTTACTGCCCCTGAAATCCCCCCTGAAGTTCCACCGTGCATAGATATCGATACTCTTGAGGGACAGGTCCTCCCTGTAAAAAAAAGCGTCAACGGAGAGTTCGTGGGTGTAGTGCACCTGCCCCTTGCCACTGAGCTCTCTTTTTTCCACGGACGGATCATCCGGATCCTGAACACCCGGCGAGAGGACTTCGCCCACCATATGATATTCCAGTTCCGAGTGGATGCCCCCGGCACCTTGTATGGAGAACCTGTACAGATCCTCATCCTCATCCACAAAACGGATCATCTGATAGTAACCTGCCTCGCTTTGGAATCCATATTCCCTTATATGGTATTCCGTCACCACTCTTTCAGGATCTATGTCCATACCGGGAAAGAAGAACTGTTCCACCTCCATCTCACCTCCCATGGCCCACACATCACCCCGGGACAGTTCCCGGTCTCCGGTTACCGCCACGGGAACCAGCGATGCGAAGCACATGATCAGGACGACCGTGCATACAGTAACCCCGGGCACGTTCATGGAGATAAAAAGTGGTCCAGCATATATTAGGATTTGGGTGAGCATGAAAACATTTAATGCTCCGGAAATTACTCCACCTCCATGGGACTGATACTGGACGAGAATCTGCCCCTGGGCATAAGGGAAGAGATCAGGGATATACAAGATACGGATGTGTTGGACGTTGACAGGGAGCACAAGGGCATACTTGACTTCGAACTGGTGGAGCTCATGGATGAAGAGGACATACTGGTGACAGGGGATCTGGAGCTTCACCGCAATATGGTCCGGATCGGTAAAAAAAGCGTGTACTACGACATACAGCGGGACAACATACTGGAAGTCCAGATCAAACTGGCTTACCTGACCAGGGGTTACGGGAGAAGGTGGGATGAAGGGGAGGGGGATGCTGAAACCAATCCCAATACACAGTTCAGGAAACGGTTCGACGAGCTTAAAAATGAGAACGCTGACCTGAAGGTCCGGGTGAACGTGCTCGAGGGGAAGCTGAAATCCGTGCTGAACACTGCCAGGAGTGTCGTTGAGGATTGAGTCGATGTAAAATCCCCTATGGAAATCAAAGGACTCTTTAATAAACTATATTTAGGTGCACCACCATATATCATCAGTGATTATATGCTCGGGACGTTACTTGAAAAGAAATTGAAAACCCTGGAGGGAAAGATAATACTGGTGGTCACGGACGACGGCATGGCCTTCGCAGGTAAGCTTGTGGAATTCGACAAGACAACGCTGGTGATGCAAGACGTGCATCAGGGCTCGACCACGAAGATAAACTGGCACGATATCAACCCTATCGAAAAAGAGGATATGGAAGAGAGAAGTGAGAACGGTAGTAAGTACGGCTTCGTTGAATGGGCCTCGGTCAACCTGAACGAAGTTTACATCAACATCGAACATGTGTCCAGGATATGGCCCTGGGAACAAACCAGTAAGCAAACACCCAAAGAGAACGTGGTTTACTCCAAACCCATATACTACAAGAGTCAGGCCCAGAGCAACAGGGCCACCATGGGTATGGACGTACCTGAAAAGCTGTTCTAGGGCTCACCGGATATCTCTTTCACACGCCGCTCCAGTGATGACTTTAGTTCATCTCCCCGATCTTCATCCCCAAAGTGATCCATCCGGGCGGCGATAGCTATCTTGTTAGCGAAGGCCCTGGCCACCTTTCCCCGATCTCCGGGACGGGCCCGGTGTACCACGGGATGCTGTAGGATGTAGCCGTGTTTGGGCGGTGGAGTACCCTTCTCAAGATGTCTGAACAGTGATTTTTCAGCTCCCAGGACCTGTATGGTGCTGGAGGGCATCATGGCCAATCGTTTCAGGGACCCCGCGTGGGCGATGAGTTCGCCTCCCAGTCGGGGACCGGTGAGGGCCATCAAGTTGGGTGCTATCTCCCCCATGGTATCCTCAACGTAGGAATGGAGGCGTTCCCTGTACTCTCTCATGGTACATATCTCACCGGCTAGGGAGGTAAGCAATATCTTTTCAGTATCCCCTATATCACTTCCCAATGACTCGGTGGAGTTTCCTGTGACCCTCTGTATGGAGTCCCGATCACCGTACTCCCTTATCAGTTCCACCGGATCATCTCCACGAAATATCTCCGGGTAATGGAGGGAATACCAGTCCCGCAAACGCTCCGAGAGTATGTTGATGGTCTCGTTGAGATCACCTATGGCATCCACCGCTTTAGCCAGATGTTTGTCCGCTTCCACAGAGGCTTTCACCTCCATCTTTCCCCTTATCAGCAGGGCCTCGCGGAGGATCTCGCCACCGTAGGACCATTCTGAGGGTAGAGGGATGGGTCCGGGATATATCCCCACGTCCCCAAGGGAGTCGAGTCTGTCGGTTGTTACTGTCACCTGGAGCCCTTTTACCAGCTCCCTCTCCTCTTGGAGCACCTCTCCCGCCTTGAGTTTGATCATCCTCTTGGCTATCTCTTCCGGATCCTTTGGAAACAGTTTCTTTTCCACGACCCTTTCGTCCTGGATCAAAAATGATCCGAACCAAGTAGTTATCAGTACAGGTTTAACCATAGTAACCAAGGGGTACCAATCATTCCCGGGCTTATATATGTTTTTGATGGGGTTAGGTCCTGGGAAGTATGAGCATCTTGTCCATGTGTTTCAGTACGCTCACGGTATCCCCCTCGGTCACATATCCGGGAGGCTTCACCAGGGTCCTGGTCTTGTAATCGTCCGGGTCCAAGACCTTGACCTCCTTTTCGTCCTCGGATACCAAAACCGACTCCTGCACTATTGACTCGTCCCCCAGTATCTCGGCCTCCTCCATATCCTTCCTGTCCACCGTCACCGGTTCCCCGGTCTCAAGGTTTGTAAGGGTCACGTGGCCGCTGCTGGTCCGTATCTCCCTCACCTGAAAGATGGTATCACTGATCACCACGAAGTCGCCCCTTTCGTATGCAGGCACCCTCACCGAGTAGGTCATCTTGTATATGCTCTTCCCGTCCTCCATACCCGCGAGCTTGCCCGAGGTCGTGGTCTCTCCACCGAAGGTTTCGGCGATCCTTTTGGCCAGTTTTTTACTGACCCCGTTATCGCTCATGTAGAAATCGATCCCACCGTGCTTCTCCTCGGTACTGGTTATGAATATGGAGCGCTCGTCTCCCCGCTTGACCTTCACCTCCCTGTTCACCATCTCTTTGACCGTGGTCATCTGTTCTTCCGTCAGCTCCCTCAGGGTGGGCCGGACCTGTATGATGGCCTCGTAGTAATGCCCGTGGACCCTGCTGCATACCCTGCACTGGCCGTTCTTCAGTATTATCCTGCTCTCCTTGATCACGCTCTTTTTCAAGTCTCTTGTTTCCAGTTCCACGTCCAGTTCCACATGGATGTTTCTCCTGTCCTCTTCCCGAAAGGCCGCAGCGAAGGAATATCTATCCACTTTGTAAGTGGGTTCCAGGGACCCGTCTATCCTCTGGAGCATGACCGTTTCCATATCCGGACGCTCGATCCACCGGTGTCCGTCCTTGACGGCGCCGCAGGTGGTGCATACCTCTATGTCCAGGGAGGAGGGGATCTTGATATCCGCATCCGCCATGTAACAATCTCCGCAAAGGCCCTCCCGTATATCCTCGGTTTCCTTACCACATTCCACACAAAACATGGATCTCACATCCGGACTATCTGAAGGTGGGGTACTCCGTCTATAACCAGAACCTCTTCTTCACACGCAAGCCCCGAATCGATAGCCGCCGCCACGCAGTTTTCACCCACCAGATTGATGATGGTGGCCTGGTGGAATAGTTCTGTTAACGCCTCAACATCACCTGTTTCTCCCCCGTAAAATGATTCCTTTATATCCAACACTATCTCGCCCTCCCTGTACACCTGGCCCAAGAGCCCATGGTCGCAGGCTGCCAGGAGCACCTCATGACCGTGTTGAATCTCTCTGATATGTACCATGGTATCTCCACTCTTTTTTATCATACCAATAAATACTTTCCCCCGCTGGGGCAGTATATGTTGCCCCCGGATTTCATACGTGCCAGCTCTTTCTTCACCTGGGCACCCGAGCGTCCCCGGGCCTCGGCCTCCCGTATGATCTCCTCTTCCGGGACACCTCCTTCGTGGAACTCGGTTAGTTCTCGTATTATCTTGGATATATCCTGGAGCAGGGTCCTCTCGGAATGAGATATGTCCGATGCAACCAGATCTATGTCGAAACCGCTTCCGGTTGAAGCGACCTGATTAAGGAAGTATCTGGTCACCGTTATGGCCCTGTCGGCATCCTGGGATATCACAGTTTTTCTCAGGTGGGCCCTTGCACTGGCTTCCGCCAGGCGTATCAGGGATTCCAGCTGCCTTGCGGTGATGGGTATGGAATCCGTTTCCCCACCGCTTCCCCTTATGTCCATGAAAAAATCCTCGAGCTTCTGCATGCACTCGTCGGTCATCACGGGGTTGATGCTCTTGGCATGGGCCACATATTTTCTTACGAACTCCTTGTCGAAGTCGGGTTTCAGTATCCGGTCAACTTCCACATCCCTTTCGTTCATGATCAACTCGCCGGAATGATGGACCTTTATGATGTGCCTTGCGATCTGAAGGTCCCTTTCCTTGTCCGGCTTATCCATTATGGCGAATATCAGATCGAAACGGGATATCAGAGGTGCGGGCAGTTTGATCTGCTGGGATATGTTTCCATGGGGCTCGAAGCGCCCGTGGGTGGGGTTGGCGGCACCCAGGAGTGCGCACCGGGAATTCAATCTGGCGTTTATACCCGCCTTTGCCACCGAGATGGTCTGCTGTTCCATGGCCTCGTGCATGGAACTCCTGTCTTCATCCCTCATCTTGTCCAATTCGTCCACGGCGGCTATACCCTTATCCGCCAGTACCAGGGTACCTGCCTCGAGTATCCATCGGGATTCACCCATGACCTCGTCCTTTATGGCCGCTGCCGTGAGCCCCGCCCCTGTGGAACCCCTTCCGGAGGTGTACATCCCCCTGGGTGAGAGGTCGGCGATGTACCTTAGGAGCTGGGATTTCGCCGTTCCCGGATCCCCCACCAGCAGTATGTGAATGTCTCCCCTGATCCTCTGACCGTCGGGTAATTCTTTCCTCACACCCCCGAAGAGTTGAAGGGTGAGCCCGATCTTCTCCTCGTTCATCTTGTGTATGCTGGGTGCCAGGGAACCCACTAATTTCTGGAATACGTTGTGCTCCGAGGCGGCTTCTTCTATCTCAAGGATATCCTCCTCGGACAACTCCACCACATCATACTCGTATTCCTTTACCTCTACACTGTTCACCCTCATGAATATGTCAAAGTTCCTGGACTTTCCCCCGCCCCTGGTGGTCTTGGGGGTTCCGTCTATAATACCGTTGAGTGTTATGCGGTCTCCCGGGGATATCTGCCCCACCAGGTCGTCCTCCACCCAACCCTTCAACCGTTGGGGCTGTTCTCCCCCTCTCAGACCCTCGGGGGTCTCCTGTACCTCCAGGTTCTGGTAGTTCTTGAACTCGGAATCTTCCAGAACGTGTATCATCTTCGACTTGGTGGAATCCTTCCCGCAGCCCGAACAGCCCGCAGGTTCCTCCAGTGTATGGGTGCTGGATTCCTGATCCACCCAGGTCTTTTGCCCGCATCTAAGGCAGTGAAAAACGGCCTTGGATATCCTGGGTCTCACCTCGGTCACCCTCCGGACCAGTCCGTCCACTGCAACGAATTTTGTAAGGTCCATGGCCCTGAGGTCCCTTATACCCTTGTTCCTGGGATTGGGAAGACCCTTCAGTCTCAACTTGGCGTCAACTTCCCCCTCCTCCACACCCATTATCTCACGCATGGCCTCCTGGGCCAGGCCTATGCATCTTTTCGGGTTGTCCAAAACGAACCTGGGGAACTCGTCACCGAAGTGGACCACCATGTCCTCGTAAGAAACGTAGAGGGACATCTCATCGGGGTAGTGATCGGCTATCTTCATTATCTCAGCCGAATACTTTTCATCGAACATGTCCCTGAAATTTTCCTTGATCTCCGAATCGATGTATTTGACAGCCATCTCGTCGCACCGGATTTGAACCATAGGACGCCGGGAAGTATAAACCTTTTTAGTTTTGGACGGTATGATTTAATCGAGAGTTGGAAAAAAAACGATAATATTATTTACATCCATGCGGTTTCCTTCTAGAGTTTCAGACATAGGTGTTACAGATGAATCCTGCAGAAGAAGATCAATACAGGGTGCTGGTGGTGGATGATGACGACGATTTAAGAGAACTTATGGTAACATTGATAGACACCTCTAGCAGACTTGATGCCAATGCAACCGCTGTTTCGTCCGGTGAAGAGGCGCTCAAGCTTCTGGGAGAGAACGGATTCCATCTTGTCCTGGCGGACCACCGTATGGAGGGGATCTCCGGGGTGGAGCTCCTTACCCGTATAAAGGAGGAATACCCGGAAGTTGTTAGGATACTCATCACCGGCTATTCCGATCTGAAGACCGCAAAGGAGGCCATAAACAAGGCCAGCGTGCATCATTACCTGGAGAAGCCGTGCAGCAACGAGGAGATAGTCTCCACCATATACATGGAACTGAACCGTCTCAAGGAGATGAGGGCTACGGACGTGGTCAAGGTAGAGCGCATGGCGGAAGCGGTGGATATGCTGGAGAATTTTAAAAAAGACATTTCGGGCATAACCAGATACCATGCGGGCATCGTGTCACTGTCCCCCGATTCCCGGGAAGGGAGACACAACCTTGTGTTCGAATTCGACAGTCCGTCGGAATTCAACAAGTTCTCTTTTGAGCTCAGGGATAACGAGGAACTCCGGAACAATTACGGACCGCGTATAGAGGACGTTCAGATCTTCGACAACAGATACCTGGTCACCGTTTCCCTGAAATCCTGACCCGTAAGTGTTATTATTCTCCCCGTTATTGTGATATCCATGATCTCCAGGGAAGAGTCGGTTTCTATGATGGAAAACGAGGTCAAGAACAAGAACCTGAGAAAGCACATGCTGGCAGTTGCGGCCATCCTCAGGAAGACCGCAGAGGTGTTGGGCGAGGACCAGGGTGCATGGGAGTTACTGGGTATAGTCCACGACATAGACTACGAGGCCACCATGGATTCTCCGGAAAAACACGCCCTGGTATCCGCAGAGATGCTGGAGGGTAAGGTACCCGGGGGACTGATCCGTGCCGTAAAGTCCCACAACCATGAACATACGGGTGTGGAGCCAAAAAATAATATGGAGCATGCCCTGATAGCCGCCGATGCTGCGTCGGGCCTGGTCATCGCCACGGCACTGGTGATGCCTGGCAGGAAACTGGCGGAGGCACGCCCGGAATCGGTGATCAAAAAGTACGGTGATACGTCCTTTGCCAAGAATATCGATAGGGAACGCATCCTTCACTGCGAAAAATTCGGTATGGATCGGGACGAATTCCTGGAACTGTCCCTGGAGGCCCTCCAGGAGATTCACAGGGATCTAGGGCTTTGATCACCATTCAACGTACTTCTTTACTCTCAACTCGGTTATCCTCCATGGGTATGCCAATTGGCAAAGTCCAAAGAACCGCTATCAGGTAACCGTATCGCTCAAACCATAGGGTCGAGTATCACCCATAAGACTTCAGTAAGAAAAACCATACAGGGATATACCGTATCTTCTTATTATCTAGGATCGTTTCTTCGTAATTTTCTTTTGTGATCACTATGCCCTCTTCGATGTTGTGTTTCTCCATAAAACTGATCAGTCCTTTCAGGTCACTTTCACCAACGTTGTTTTTGTATTTTACTTCTATAGGTATAAGCCCATCCCTTTTCTTCACTACAAAGTCGACTTCGTGGACCGATCGCCAATAATATACGTTTTTGGGAAGTATGTCCACTTTACCAGATATGAGATGGGAACAGACGATACCTTCTACTATAGAACCAAGGATCGCACTATCTGTTAGTATCTTTTTATCGTTACCTTTTATCGCATTAAGAACTCCACTATCTAAGACGAATAATTTTTTCTCTGCTCTTTTGCTCCTTTTAGGACTTTTAGAATAATATTCAATGATGTTGATCAAACCCGCTATTTCCAGGTAACCCAGGTATGTTTTTATGGTTTCGATCCTGCAATCTAACATATCCCCAATTTTTGAATAATTAGCCCTCTGTCCGTGAGTATTTGCTATGTAATAGAATAATTCTTCAAGTGTTCTAGTATCTCTTATATCGAATAGTTCCATCAGATCACGGTAGAAAACAAGACCCACATAGTCCTGCCTTAACCACTTATGAGCTCTAGATAGTTCCTTATCAAAAGTTTCAGGAATCCCACCATAGAGTATATAATCATTGAATAATCTCTTCAATTCTTTCTCATGATGTTTTAGATTTATATCGTATGGATCCACCGGCATCATATCAGGATTGCCGTCATCAAGACCCTCTAAGAAACTTTTCAATCCTTCGCTTCCCTTATAACAGCAATATTCCCCAAAAGAAAAAGGATCAGTTTCGTAAAAAGATATACGTCCAGTTAGGCTTTCAGATGTGTTTTTATAAATCAGTTTACCGGAAGATCCCGATACCACGAATTTGATGTTCTTATTCTTATCATAGATACTCTTTATCCACCTACTCCAGTCCTTCACATATTGTATCTCATCAAAAAAAATGTAACGTTTACCTGTGATATCATAAATCTCCTCGTGTATATTGACTATCTTTTCTATTACCCCCTCGTCTTCACACATCAATGGGTTGTCGAATGTGAACAGCATTATATTCTTGGGCTCCACGCCCCTTTCCAATAAAAGATCGATCAATTGATACATCAATGTTGTTTTTCCAGTCCTTCTAGCACCGATGATGCCACATATCTCTTTGTCCTCCAGAGCATCTGCAAGATCGGTAAACATGTTCCTCCGATATTCCTCTAGGTCCAATGCTCTGACACTACCCGTTTCCCACCAATAATTAATCTGGACCAGTTCACCCATGATGTCCTCTTTCGATACCATAAAAGGATATAGTCCTTGCTTTGAATATAAAGATTACGGTTGTAATAGTAGAATATACTCATTTTTTCACTATTGTAATAGTACTTATTTTTAGTAAATCTACGGTTACAGTAGTATTACTTAAATACCCTAGACCATGGGAGGATCAGTATCTGTCGAAGTGCACGAATTCTTCTACCTTCTTACGCTCCGGTCGTTCTTTCTCCGTTTTCAAGGTTTTTTCTTCGAGGATCTTTTCCGGTTCCTTTGAATGAAGTCCGAAGATGACCAGGGTGATGACCGTGTACTCTTCCGGGATACCCAGCACATCCTTCACCTTCTTTTCGCTGAAACCTGCGATGGGATGAGCCACCAGTCCTAACTCGGTTGCTCGCAGTATCATGAAAGCCGTGGCCATACCGGTGTCGAATAGATGATACTCACGGTTTTTTATCACACAGTCGTCTTTTTTTTTGGAGAAGACCGCAGCTATCATGGACGCCCTGAAAGTCCACTCGTTGCCCTTGGACATCACATCCTTCATCTTTTCCAGCATCTCTGGGTCACAAACGAATACGTAATTCCACGGCTGGTTGTTGAAGCATGAAGCCGATAGTCTGGCAGCCTCTGCCAGTTCGTGTACCGTATCGTCCCCTATCTCCACCCTCTCCAGAGCTCGATATGCCCTTCGGTTAAGGATCGCATCCTCAACTCTCATATGCGTCAGCCCCGAGCTCGAACGCCTTTACGTTGCTTTCTACCGCTTTCTTTGGAACGGTTTCTTCCACAGCATCCAGAAAACTCTTCATGGGTATCGATCCGGATAATGATGCGCTCAGTGCACCTAACAATACCACGTTCTGAGCCCTCACTTCATCGGCTTTTTTAGCCAATGAAAGGGCGTTCACCTCTACAACATTGGCATCGTTGCTCTTTATGGCTTCCAGCACCTCTTCGTACTCAACGTATCTTTCGATCTTTCTCAACACCAGATCGAGGGTCTCTCCCGGCGGATGCACCAGTCTTTTGTTGGTGATCACAGTTCCACCTGGTTTAAGATAGTGGATATATCGTAGGGCTTCCATGACCTCCAGTGAAACGATCACATCCGCTTCCCCCGGTGGTATCAAAGGAGAAAGTACTTCGTCACCTATACGCATGTGCACTATCACCGAACCCGACCGCTGGGCCAACCCGTGCATCTCTCCGGATATCACGTTCTCACCGGCGATGCGGCAGGTTTCACCTATTATATTGGACAGGAGTACCAGACCCTCACCGCCGATACCGCAAAGGATTATGTTGGTCTGTTTCATTCTTTCACCTCCTTCTTTTCCACATATTTTTCATAGTCTTCAACGGTGTAGATAGGTTTGTTTTCGCCTCCGTATATGGTTGCCGTTGACTTGATGGCTCCCTTTGGACATAATTTGGCACATACACCACAACCAACGCAGATGTCCTGATGTATCCTTGCCTTGCCATCTTTATCAGGCATGACGGATATCGCCGGACACATGAAGTTTAGCACGCAGGCATGTACACTTTCACAAGTTTCCAGGTCTATGAAGTAAGGCACCAGTTTGCCGCCGTCATGCCGATAATTACGGTAATGGTAAAGTGCGCATTCACCATGAGATATCACCGCTGAAACCCCTTTGTGTTCCAGGGCCTCTTTGATCACGGGAACGTTATCCTTCACTTCATAAGAGGATATATCGTATATCTTCTCCACGCCGAGCCCTTCCAGAACCCGGCGTATATCCAGTTTCTTTCCCTCCCGTCCTCCGGCCTTTTTCGGATTCCCGGGATGGGACTGCTGACCGGTCATGGCGGTCACTGCGTTATCCAGTACGAATATGGTTACATCGTCCTGGTTGTGGACTAAATTCACCACACCTGGTAAACCGGCATGGAACAGGGTTGAATCGCCTATGACTGCGATGGTTTTTTCCTCTGCCGCGTACTGAACACCGGCGGCAACGCCCATGGAAGCACCCATGCAGAGCAGCGTATCGCTCCACTCTACCGGTGGTAAACACATCATGGAGTAGCATCCGATATCGTTGGAAAAGAAAACCTTATCCGGATCACCGACCGCCCTGCGCAGAGCCCAGAATGTCGCTCTATGAGGGCATCCGGCACAGAACACCGGCAGTCGTTGGGGAAGTATCTCCCCATGTTTCTTCATCTCCCTGCAGTGCTTTTTGTAATCAAAGGGGGCTTCCACCCCGGTTATCTCTGATAATCCTAGGAGCACGGAGGGTATACCGTACTCAAGAGCTTCTGAAAAATGATCCGTTCTCTTACCGTAAACATCCACATCTTTGACCAAACGCCTGACAACGTCCTCTATGTATGGGGATAACTCCTCCACAACCACGACCTTGTCCAATCCCTGGCAGAATTTCTTGATGACATCTTCTGGCATGGGATTGATCACGCCCAGCTTCAATATCTTGGCGGATGATCCCAGTCTGGAAAGGGCTTCCACGGTATAGCTGTGGGCCACACCCGCAGTGATCACCCCAAGTTTTTCTTCATCACCACCTTCATCCGTGAGCTTCTGACCGTCGAAGTATTCCACACGATTCAGTGAACTATCCGCCATCTTTTCCCGTATCTCTTCCATGCGCTCCAGCATCTCTTTCTTTCCCTTCCTGGCGAGTTCACCCACGGATGTGTACGGGCGTTTCATGTTTTTCCACGATACTTTTTCGAAGGGGGTCCTCTTCATGGGTCCCAGGGGTACGATACCGCTCTGGTGGTTCACTCTTGTGGTGGTCCTTATGAGCACTAGGGTACCGAATTTTTCCGAAAGTTCGAACCCTTTTTTCACCATCTCCATGGCCTCCCGGGGTGTGCTGGGTTCGAGCATGGGTAGGTACGCTGTTAAACCGAACCATCTACCATCCTGCTCAGATTGGGAAGAATGTGCGTGGGGGTCGTCGGCTATCAAACATAAACAACCACCTTTCAAGCCGGTGTAAGCCAGAGTGTACAACGCGTCCGAGGCAACGTTGGTACCCACACTTTTCATGGATGTGAGGGAACGCTTACCAAGCATGGCACCTCCGGCAACGGTCTCCAGGGCCACCTTCTCGTTGGTTGCAACTTCGATCTTGAGATCATACTTATTGGAAGCTTTTTCAAAATTATCCAAGATCTCTGTCTGGGGCGCTCCCGGGTAGAAGGATACAAGCTGTACGTCGGCCTCCAGTGCTGCACGTACTATGGCCTCGTTGCACAGCATGTACGCCTCCCTCTCTTCTTCATCTATCACGTCTTTAAACGACATATTATCACTTCTATTGTCTTATGACTATTGGGAAAGGGTTTTGGCGGGACCCTACTCTTCAGGTTCACCGCTTTCCATGGGCCTCTGGGCCATTTTTTCGTTCATCATCATCAGGGCACTGGGGCTGTCTCCCACCATCTTGAGCTTCTGCACTATCTCATTGGCGGAATCCTCTTCCTCCACCTGCTCGTCAACGAACCACTGAAGCATGTTCACAGTGGCACGGTCCTTTTCCTTCTCCGCGAGATCCACAAGATCGTTGATCATGCCGGTGACCTTGCACTCGTGCTGGTAAACGAACTCGAAGGCCTCCAGGGGGGTATCCCACTGGATCTCCGGCTTCTCGATGGCTTGGAGCTCTATATGTCCGCCCCGTTCCTGCAGATAATCGAGAAAACGCATCCCGTGACCCAGTTCTTCCTCTGCCTGGAGTCTCATCCAGTGCTGGAATCCGTCCAGGTTCTTTTCTCCGAAGTCCACTGCCATGGAGAGGTAGAGGTATCCGGAATACATCTCGGCGTTGATCTGCTTGTTGATGGCCTCGGCGACGCTTTCCTTTATCATCCGTAACACGCTCAGAATTTCTTGAAGCGCTCGCTGGACACTCCGCACACCGGGCACTTTTCCGGAGGAGTTCCCTCGTGGGTGAACCCGCAGACAGGGCAAACGTGGAGTTCACCGAGCTCCATATCCTTTCCGTCCTTGGCCACTTTCTGGGCTTCCCCGTACATATCCGAGTGTATCTTCTCCGCCTCCAGGGCGTAGTGTATGGACTGCTGGGCACCCTTATCGTCTTCCATGGTGGCTATGGCGTGGAACGCCGGGTACATATCGTGTACCTCGAAGTCCTCTCCGTCCTTGGCATCCTGGAGATTGTCCGATGTGTTGCCTATTATCTTCAACTGCCTTGCGTGGTTGTTGGCGTGGACCTTTTCCGCATAGGCGATCCCCTGGAACAGCCTCGCTATGTTTTCCATTCCTTCTCTTTTCGCTACCTCGCTGAATATGGTGTACTTCATGTACGCCTGGGATTCTCCAGCGAAGGCTTCCTTCAACGATCTTTCCGTCATTTTTGCCATATATATCCTTCTCCTAATATTTCCATAATCCGTGTATATTACAATACGTCCTAACGAAGAGGACGTCCTTCTCGCTCACCGGAAACACAACTTCAGGTGTATCACCCGGTGATAAAAATGTTCTATAGGTCCTTTCGTTCTTCCTGGTTATCACTTCGATCCACTCTAGGTGGTGCTTGTCTTCCATGGGGTGAGGTACCGAACCCACCGTGACTTTTGTCCCTTCTTCAGTGGACTCTACCACTGGTAGGTGTTTTTCCGTACCCTCTTCTTCTCGTTTTTCTTCCTCTAGCTCCATGGGCTGACCGCAGCACACCAGAGTTCCGATGCCGGTGTGAAGGACCTCGACTACGTTACCGCAGACATCACACCGATACACCTGTAACAATTTTGTCATCTATCCACCTCGTCGATAAAAATAAAGAGGGTTCTCAGGGTTCGCGATGGCACAGCCACCAGTCGTAGCACTGGATATCTCCATCAGCTTCCTGCTTTTTTCGCTTCTTGAGCATGTCAGTGCTGTTGGCGGGAGGCATTATTACCCTGTCCTTGATCAGTTCGTTCTCAGGCCAGTTGGCCGGTATGGCCACACCTTCCTTATCCGCCTTCTGGAACCCTCTGATCATCCTCAAGAACTCATCCATGTTCCTACCGAGTTCAGCGGGATAGTACAGTATCGCTCTGATAGTTGATTTGGGATCAACTATGAACACCGCCCTCACGGTCGTGGAAGCGGAACCTCCGTGTATCAGCCCTAATCGATTGGCCACATGACCCATGCCATCTGCGATTATGGGGAATTCTATCTCAACACCTATGTTGTCCTTTATCCACTCTTCCCATTTCAGATGGCTGAACACCTGATCTACACTCAATCCTATGAGTTCGGTATCCAATTCCCTGAACTTGTCGTACCTGGTCTGGAATGCATGGAATTCCGTGGTACACACCGGTGTAAAATCCGCCGGATGGGAAAACAGTAAAAACCATTTTCCCTGGTACTCCTTGGGCAGTTCCTTCATCCCTTTCGTCGTCTGTACCTTCATCTCAGGGAACTTGTCCCCTATCAAAGGCATCTTTTTTTCTTCCATATCTTTCACCTCTTACAATTCTATGTCTTTTTCGTTGGTCCAAAGACCATGTATGTTGCAGTACGAATTGGCTATGATCTTACCGGGCTTTCCCGTTTTGAACACCGCTTTCACCAGTGGCTCGCTGTACACCGTGCTGGTGTTGGGCCCTTCTGCTGAAGCACCGTGGGCCTTGAAGGTGTACCTTCCCAGCTCGTAGGGGAATTTTTCCCCTTCAGGCAGGAAGTACAGGTCTATCCACCCTATATGATGCTCTGTGGTGTTGGGGTGGGCTATCTCCTTTCCCACGGATGCCAACACCTTGATCCGCTCGTCTTTCTTTATCTCGCCTTTTATCTCTATAACTGGTACGTGCTTTTCCTTTTTCCAGTCGTCTTTCTGATACATACCACATCACCTCTTTACCTTTCTTATCTCTTCTATTACCTCGTCTATGGACGGGAGTTCCCTGATGGGATACACCTTGAAGAAGGCGATCTTTCCCTGGGGGTCGATGATGATGTTAGCCCTCTCGGAGAAACCGTCCTCCTCTCTGAATATCCCGTAATCCTTGGCCATGCCGCCGTGGGGCCAGAAATCGCACAGCAGGGGTGTTTTTTCTATCTCCAGCTCCTTCGCCCACGCCATCTTTGACGGGACACTGTCTATGCTAACGCCCACTGCCACTGTATCCAATTCCTCCAGCGCATCCAAGCTGTTCTCCAGCGACTGCATCTGAAGGGCGCATATGTTGGTCCACGCCAGAGGGTGGAAGGAGAGTAGAACTGTCTTGCCCCTATGGTCAGAGAGTTTGAACTCCTGGCCCATGTGGTCCGCGAGGACGAAATTCTTGGCGGTCTCGCCTGTTCGATCTGCTTCGCTCATGTTAATCTACACTTCTTCGAACTGGTCCTTCGGTGCACCGCACAGGGGACACACCCAATCGTCGGGCAGGTCCTGGAACTTGGTCCCCGGCTCTACCCCGTTCTCTTCATCTCCTTCTTCCTCATCGTATATATATCCGCATACTATACATTCCCATTTTTTCATCTTATCATCTCCTATGGTCCCATGTGCATCCCGGGGAAGTAATCATCGAACTGCTCGAAATCCTTCATACGCTGGTACTCGGATTCCAGTATGGCGTGGTGATTCTGCTCCATCCCGGAAAGGTATCTCATGGTCTCAACAACTTCTCCGTCCAGGCCTTCGTCTTTTGCCTTTTTTGCCAGCTCCATGTAAAAATCCCTGGCAGCGATCTCCGCCTCCATGGCCTGCTCGATGAGGTCGGATTCATCACTGTCTTCATCGTAGGTGATGAAGGGCATGGGGACCGGCGTCTCGTCGGGTATCTTCAGGTCCTCTCCGTCGGTGAACCTTCTGTAGAGTTCTCTTATGAAATCCTCATGCTTCTGTTCCTCGTCCGCCAGGAATCGGAACCTGTCGCTCACTACGAAATTCTTGGCTCTGTCGGCCATGAAATCGTACACTTCCCTGCTGTTGTCCTCGGCCTTTGCGGCCATCTCCAACAGCACCTTGAAATCTATATCTTTCATTTTTTTTCCTCCTTGATGTAGTGCGAGGCCTTCTTGGAGAGTGTTCCCCGTTTGACCTCGTGGTAGTATTGGTATGTCATGATTTCCTGGTATCCCAGTACATCGGCATCCACTATCTCTCCGATGTAAAGGATATGGGAGCCCGCGTCTATGGTCTCTATGACCTTGGCCTCCACGTAAGCCACCGTGTTCTCCAGAATTATGGGTACCCCGGTGCACCCTTCTTTTTGTGTTATGCCATCCATCTTGTCCATGTCCCGTCCGGACCTGAAGCCGAACCGGCCTATGAGGGAGAGGGGGGTGTCCTTGGAAAGAACGGATACTCCGAATGAGTTCCACTGATCGATGCATTCCCGTGTATAGTTGTCTTTGTGTATGGAAACCGCTATCAAGAGCGGGTCCGATGCCACCTGGAACACGGAATTTGCAGTCTGCCCGTTGCTCTTACCGTTCAGTTTTGACGTCACTATGTACATGCCGTATGAGAGCTTGTGAAGGGCTTTTAGGTTCATGCAATACGCTTAAATACTACGAGGTATATAACCTTTTTGTACGATTCGTGCAAAACTTCAGTACGAAAATCGTGCTTTTCGATGCGAATATGCCCAAAATAGACGAGATCGACAAGAAGATTCTGGACATACTCATGTCCAATTCACGCACCCCCTTCACCGACATAGCTCTGCGGTTGAATGTGAGCGAGGGGACCGTTCGAAAGAGGGTCAAACGATTGGAGGACCAAGGGGTCATACGGGAATACACCATAGACATAGACCCTTCGAAACTGGGGTACCGGAGCGTTACCCTTCTCGGTCTCGATACGGAACCGGAGCATTACCTGGACGCCATAAACTCCCTGGACGCCCTGGAGCAGGTACGGTGGGTGGCGAAGTCCACCGGTGACCACATGATAATGGCGGAGATCTGGACGGAAGATGACGAAGAACTGGGCCGGTTGATCGACGAGAACATATGTACCATAAACGGTGTGAAACGGATCTGTCCGGCCATCATACTCAAGAAGATGAGGTGATTTACTTTGTTGAAGGTCTTTGATATCCCGTACCACGAAGAGGGGACCTTCATGGAACGGAAAAATCGTTTTTTGGGTATTGTTGATGTTAAAGGGGAGGTGGAGAAAGTCCACGTACGCGACCCCGGCAGGCTCGAGGAGCTGCTGTATCCCGGCAACAGGGTCCTCATATCGAAAGCAAACGATCCCAACAGAAAAACGTCCTGGGACCTGATCGCCGCAAGATTCGGGGAGGATTGGGTGCTGGTGAACTCCGGATTCCACCCCCGGATAGCCCGCTGGGTCCTGGAGAACCAAAAGTTGGATCTTTACGGTACCACCCAGGATTGGCAGCAGGAGAAAAAACTCGGTGACAGCCGCATAGATTTTTTCACAAAAACCGGTGGACAGGAACTGTGGGTAGAGGTCAAGGGCTGTACCCTGGCCGTGGGTGGAAAGGCACTTTTCCCGGACGCCCCGACCACCCGGGGGACCAGACACGTTCGCGAACTGATAAAAGTGGTGGAGAGGGGGCACCGGGCGGGCTTGCTGATACTTGTTTTCCGATCCGATGCAAAGTGCTTTTCACCTTACCGGGAAAGGGACCCGGAGTTTGCGGCCGCCTTCCGGGAGGCTGTGGACGCTGGGGTGGAAGTACGACCCCTGGTTTTTTCCTACGAGAACCGTTGTCTGCATTACAGGAGACCGTTGACCCTTTGTTGATACGTTTGGGTCATCCCGGGATATGTTATAGCGGGCCAGTGTACTTTGATCCTCAGATGTATGGGCACCATGTCTTTTGGAGTAGGGGATACATTTCAGTGTGATCGTCGCTCAAAAAGGAATCTTCATATCACTCATACCCTATATAAGTCCACATCGGACAGGTGTCCGAAGTGGTTCGGACATAAAACGGTATTTCTAAAGTGCCAATCATATGTGTTTATTCAACTTCATTAAAACGTTGGAAAAAACATCCTGGAAATCCGGAAGTTCTCTCATTTGATTATTCAAAGAGTTCTTCCAGGACATTTTAAAATCATTTTCCCTGGACTCAAGTTCCAGGATACTTGGTTCGATTTTTTTAAATTTGCATTTTCTATCGAAAGCGTCCGCAACCTCATCGATATCCACCCGATTCCATATTTGATATACATCGTAAAGGTCTCTGGGCCTAGTTCTCTGAAAAAGGCTTCTCATCTTTTCGGCCATGATCTCCTCCAGGGAGTAAGTTAGAATTTCCGAATCAATAACATCTTGATACTGTTGGATTATCCTCCCGGATACAAGTGGAAAGATGATTTTTTCCTTGTCGGGATCCGTGAGGTCCATTTTTATTTTGATCCTGTTCCTTCCACCTGTTAGATCCTTGAAGTAAGTGTTGATCAAATATCCGTTGGGATTTTTTACTGCCTTGATACCCTTGGAAAACTCAATCCCAGTTTTTTCTTTTACCAAATCTACGGTATCACGGATCGTCCCTTCAAGTGTTTTTACATCCATATCAGAACACATGGTGAAATCAAGGTCGTCAGAAAACCTGTAATCCTCCAGATACACCTTCCTTATGCATGTCCCACCCTTGAAAGCCATAGATGAACATACCGAGTAAAGTGAGTTCAGAAAAATATCCTGAGAATAATCTCTCTGAATCGTAGACAGGGGTACTCCGTGTCTTCCAGGCCATTTTCCTTGATCTCACTTGTTCTGATCATTCGAGCTCTCCCAGTACCTTATGGTCCAGATTTACCACCAATCTCCATTTTGACGACCGTTCTCCTTTTTTGGGCATAGTGGGATCCAGATAAAGATA
>SLLU01000075.1 GCA_007133925.1 Candidatus Halarchaeoplasma halalkaliphilum
GGCATCACACTCGGCCCTGGATGTGTGTGACGGTGCGGTGGACGAAGGGTTTTCCACCCTGGCCGTATGCCAGAAGGGTCGGGAAAAAACCTACGATACATATTTCAAAACGGTCTGGGGAGAGAACGGAGAAAGGATAAGGGGAGTGGTGGATGAAACCTGGGTCCTGGACAGGTTCGGGGACATACTGGGAGAGAAATATCAGAAAAAACTCATCGATGAAAACGTCATATTCGTACCCAACCGTTCGTTCACTTCCTATGCCACCCTGGACAGGATAGAGGACGACTTCCTGGTTCCCATGGTGGGAAGCCGTAACCTGTTGAGGAGCGAGGAGAGGGAAGAAGAGAAGGATTATTACTGGCTTCTTGAAAAAGGCGGTCTTCCCTTCCCCAGGGAGATAAAAACTCCGGAAGACATAGACCGGCTGGTCATGGTGAAGCTGAAACACAAAGTAAAGCGTTTGGAACGTGGTTTCTTCACCGCATCAACAAACCAGGAGTACAAGGAGAAAGCTGATAACCTGATCGCAAACGATGTTATCACCAAAGATGACCTGAAACAAGCCAGGATAGAGGAGTACATAATCGGTCCGGTCTTCAACTTCGATTTCTTTTACAGTCCACTCAACGAAAGAGGGTCGAACATTGAACTCCTGGGCATAGATTGGAGGTTTGAAACCAGCCTCGACGGTCATGTGAGATTGCCCGCCCCCCAACAGATGACCTTGAATCCTGAGCAGATGGTACCGGAATACACGGTCACTGGTCACAACAGTGCCACCTTGAGGGAATCTCAGCTGGAAAAGGCTTTCGAGCTCGCTGAGTTGTACGTGAAAGCCACCAAAAAACACTACTCACCCGGTATAATAGGTCCCTTCTGCCTTCAAACCTGTGTTGACAAGGATCTGAATTTCCACATATACGACGTGGCACCCCGTACAGGGGGAGGTACCAACGTGCACATGAACGTTGGGCATCCCTATGGTAACACCCTCTGGGGAAAAAGGATGTCCACGGGCCGCAGACTGGCCCTGGAGATCAGAAGGGGTATGGAAAAGGAAAGATTGGAGGAAATAGTAACTTGATTGATTTTGAAGCGTATCGGAGGATGTTTAAATGGGATTCTTGGACAATATAAATCTGCTTGATAAGGAAAAGAGAGTGCTCAAAAAGGCCTTGAAGTTCATCGATAAGGCAAAGGAACTGAACCAGCAGGGTGAGATAAACAAAGCCAAGGAATACTGCGACAGGACCTGGGATCTATTGAAAAAAAACGAAGGGTCATTCAAGGAACAGGTGCAGGAGCTATCACAGGTATTCGACGATCTGGGTTGGATGTACTACCACCTAGGATACGAAGACCCTGCTCTGCTTTCGGAAAACGAAGCTCTGAAGTTCTTTGACCGGAACATACTGGCTCTGAACCATAAAGCACTGATCCTGACCCAAAAAGGGTCACCCACCAAAGGTTTGGACCTACTGTCAAAGGCCCTGGAGATAAACCCCAGGGACAAGTATTCACTGGTAAATAAAGGGGACATCCTTACCAAGATAGGGCGGATAGACGAGGCTGTGGGCACATTCGAAAGGGCTCTGGAAGTGGATGACGAGGACATATCCATATATGACAAGATACTCAAGCTGGAACCGAGGAACGGGGGCATATGGGCAAAAAGGGGCATGGCCCTCAGGAAAACCGGTGACTTCGAAAGGTCCATAGAATCCTTCAACAAATCCCTGGAGATCAATCCCAACCAAGAGGACATATGGATGCACAAAGGTATGGTCCTCAGCGACATGGAAAAATACAATGACGCGGTGGTGTGCTTCGATAACGGTCTGGAGTTGAATTCCCATCACAAGAACCTGTGGAGTGAAAAGGGTATTGTACTCCATAGATTGAAGAGGGATGAAGATGCACTGGAGGCTTTCGGTAAGGCCCTGGAGATAGATCCCGAGGATGTTGAACTTTGGAACAGAAAGGGCACCATACTCCATGAGTTGGAGAGATTCCAGGAGGCCATCAGCGCCTATGACAAGGGCATCGCCATCGATCCCGACGATGTGAGATTACTCAATAACAAGAAAGAGGCTCTGAAACCATTGGAAAGATACGAAGAGCTGATCAGGGTGTGCGACAGGATACTGGAAAAAAATCCGTCGGACGCTAACAGCCTCTATGACAAGGGGGTGGCACTACACAAACTCGGTAAACACCAGGAGGCCATTGTACAACTGGAAGAAGCCCTAACCTACAATCCCCAGGACATATACGCCCTGGAAAGGGAAAAGGAGATCTACAAGGAGCTCAGGGACTGGGAGAACATAATACGTACAGGTGACAGGATAATCGAGATAGATGCTGATAACTGGGAAGCATGGTATGATAAAGGCGTATCTTTTCTTAAACTGAAAAGCCCCGAAAAGGCCGTGGATAATTTTGACAGGTCCCTCCGTATCAAGGACAGCAACCTTAAGGCACTGGAAGGAAAAAAGGATGCTCTCATACAGCTGGGCAAACACGAGGAAGTCATCTACGTGTGCGATAGGATAGTCACCATGGAACCGAGTAACACCCAGGCATATTTCGACAGGGCAAAGGCCATGGAAAAACTGAAGAGGTATGACAGGGCTATCAAGGACTACCGTAAGGGACTTTCACACGAACCAACACGACACGAATCCTGGAACGATAAGGGCCTGTGCGAATACAGGATCGGGGATTACGAGGAGGCCTTGAATAGTTTCGAGAAGGCCTTGAAACTGAACCCTGATGATAAAAGATACTGGAACAACAAAGCACATTCCTTCAACAAGATGGAAGATTATAAAGGTGCAATATCGGCCTATGAAAAGGCTCTGGCATTGGATGACAAGGATTTCCGTATATGGTACAGCAAAGGATTGGCCCAGGAGGGACTCGACAGATACGAAGAAGCCATAAGGTCATACGATAAGGCCCTGGAGATCAACGATGGGGACCACAAGATATGGTACAGCAAAGGTATCGCCATGGAATGGTTGGATCGCTACCCCGAGGCCATCGATGCCTTCGGCAGGGCCATCAAACTGAAGCCGAACAATATTTTCGCATACGTAAGGAAGGGTATGGCCCATTCCGAGATCGGTGAACATGAAGAGGCGGTCAAAGCGTTCGACAGGGCCCTGGATATGAAAGGTGAAGACATCAAACTTCTGGATAGGAAGAAGGAATCCCTAAAGGCTCTTAAACGATGGAGCGACATACTCGGTACCACTGACAGGATAATCCAAATGGATCCGAAAAATATACCCGCACTTAGGGATAAGGGAGATGCCTTGAGACACCTGGGAGAACCCCAAAATGCCTTGAGTTGCTTCGAAAGGGCTCTGGAGATCAACGAAAGTTTGGAAGACATGATAAAGGCCAAGGACATAAACAAAGAACTCAACCGACCGGAGGTTGTGGTGGAGTACAGCGAGAGGATAATAGAGGAAGATCCGGAGAACCTGGGTGCATGGCAGGATAAATCCATGGGCCTGAAGATGATGAGAGAATGGGAAAAGGCTCTCACCGCTTTCGAGAAGGCCCTGGAACTTGAGCCGGACGATAAAAAGATGTGGACCCACAAAGGTGTCGTGTATGAACAGTTAAAACAATACGAGAACGCCATGAGGGCATACAACGAATCCCTGGAATTGGACCCCTCTGATGTGATCACCGTCACCAGGAAAGCGGATTGCCTCAGAAAGATGGAACGGTTCGAAGAGGCTGCGGAATGGTTCCAGAAGGCCATGGACATGGAGCCCGACAATCCCAGGTATATCAACATGAAAGGGAGATGCCTCATCGAAACCGGAGAGCTTGAGGAGGCAAAGGAGCTATTCGAGGAATCCATCAGGATAGACGATCAAAATGGTGTCACATGGAAATACAAGGGCCTTTTGGCGGAAAAACTGGAGAGATACGAAGAAGCCATCAGTTCACTGGAAACAGCCATAAAACTCGGTGTGACCGACAAGGAAGTTTGGATCACCAAGGCGGAGTGCTACGATTATCTCGGCAGGAAAAAAGACGCCATCGCTACGTATGATAAAGCTCTGGAGCTGGTCCCGGATGATAAAAACCTGTGGTTCAAGAAGGGCGAGCTGCAGTACGAGACCGAAGATCACGTCAACGCAGTGGAGAGCTTTGATAACGCCCTGGAGATAGATCCGGAATACGAAGAGGCATGGTTTGAAAAGGGCAGGGCATTAGAGGAACTGAAAAGGTATGTGAATGCCATAGAGGCATATGACAAAGCCATCGGCCTGGATGCCAACGATAAATATGCATGGAATAACAAGGGCCGGGTCCTTATAGAATTGGGGAAAACGGAGAATGCGGTTCGTGCCTTCGAAAAGGCCCTGGAGATAGATCCGGAACTGGAATCCGCCAAACAGGGTCTTGAGATATCTGAGGAAAAGGACAAGGAAAGAAAACTCGAACAGTACTCCAAGCAGATACTTGAACACGAATGCCTTTTGAACAGGGAGATATCCAAGGAAGAAGCATTCAAGAAATGCAATGTACCCTACAATTACATTGATGATGTGTACAGGTATCTTTCCCTCAGGGAGGCACTGGACGTTAACTCCCTTGATGACGAGGAGAAAGACCTTTTGGAAAATGCCTCAAGAGCGGTACTGAAAAAACTGGCTACAACGTCCAAGGACAGTTTGCTCAAGAACGGTGTGAGATTGTGCGACATAGTCACGAATTTTCCGGGAAAGTCCATAACCGAATCGAAAAGGGTGCTGGAATACATACGGGAGGTTGATCAGATGGACGTTTCGGTGGATCAGATCGATGAGAAGACCGAGCGACTGTTGAGAAAACGTGTTCTGACAATGCCCCCTGAGAACCGGGATTTCCTGACACTGATAACGAATTTGAACATAGGCATACTCCAGGCCAAAAAGGTACTGGCGGCTCTGAAGAAATTCGAAGGTGCGGACTACAAGCCACCGAGAACCGAGATATCCATGCTCGTTCAACCTGACACGGTAAGACAGGAAGCCCCTGCAGCCCCCAAAGAGGATATTGAAAAAGAACCGAAAAAACCCAAGGCAAAGGACCAGTCCAAACCGGATCCAAAATGCCATTACTGCGGAACGGGAACCAATTACAAGCACGATTGCGGGAGATTGCCCCTCTGTTCGTCATGTGAATCCAAGCATGCTGGGGAATACTGCCCCGAGTGCAGCGGTACCATAGGTACCCAAAAGGTGAGCGAAGAGGACGAGATGATGCTTTAGAAAAAACCCGATTTCCTCTTTTTTATATCGGTACGCTTGCTCTCCAGATAGCCGTAAACCGTGCTGTGTTCAGAGCCCTCCAGTATCATCTGGACGGCCCTCCGGGCTATGGACATCTCCATGGGCGTTCCGATAATGCACACTGTGTTTCCGTATATGGATACAAAACATTCGCTCAATTCCTCTATCAATTCTCTTGTCCTGCCGTCTTTACCGATAAGTCTCGCCTTCATGCGGTTCACCGAATTGGTGCTCTTTCCCACATATGATCGAATGTCCATCAATTCGAAGTATACATCATCCTGGAGCAAGAACAGTGCTTTCCTGGGATTGAAGCCCCTGCCGATGGCTTTTATCACATCCTCCACCTTGAGCATCATCACCGGGTCGGTCACACCCCGTGTGTCTATCTCTACGGCACCGGTGTTGGAATCTATGTCCAGGACCGCACCGGTCTCCTTTTCGATCTTTTTCTTGGTCTTGCCCTTTTCACCGACTAGTACTCCTATCCGTTCCTTTGGTATCCTTATACTAGGCATGTTCTTCCTTCTCCGTTATATATTCGATCATTATCTCTTCCGAGGTCTCGACACCGCATCTTTTGAAGTATCTGGTCATGTTGGAAACATCCCTCAGAAACAGCTCATCCGCCAGGTGATGGCTGGTGGGTAGTGATTGTGAAACATCTATCATGTAGGGCTCCCCCTCAGAGTACAGTATGTTGTACTCGCTCAGGTCCCCGTGGACAAGCTGGGTCTCCTTCACCATGGTTCTGTAGTCACGAAGCACGCACTCGTAGATATGTTGCATTTCATCCAAACTCAACTGAAGGTCCTTTAGCATGGGTGCGGGTAAGCCGGAGTTCTCCACGAGTTCCATCACCAATATGTTCTTGGAGAATACCACGGGAGCAGGTACTTTGATGGCGACTTCGTGCATCTTTTTCAGGTTGGAGAACTCCTTCTTGGTCCAGTTGTATATCAATCTCCTACCCTTACCCACTCTTTTGAAGCGGTGGTCCCCCTCGATATACTTCTTGTATTCCCTGAAAACCGCCGTGCTCAAACGCATTATCTTGACCGCCAGAAGAGTTCCGTCCGGGGCCTCTGCCCGGAACACCTTCGCTTCCTTCCCTGACGATATGGGGTAATCCACGTATGCTATGTGATCATGGCTCATGAGGTCATAGAGAACATCAAGTGTACTCTTGTCGAAGACCTCGTCTATGGTCTTTCGATCGGGAACATATATGCCCCTGTCCATATCATCATCGCCATGCATAGGGTACTGTTCAGTCCCGCGGGGATTAAAAAGATTTCGAGCCGTTCAGCGGGTATTTTTCTTCATTCTTCTTGATTTTATCCGATACCGCCTTGCATACGTCTATATCCGTAACATCCGCCAGGGAAAGGACGTAGATGAGCACATCGGCCATCTCCTCCGCTATCCTCTCCTTGGACACATCCGGGCCATCATTCCATTGAAACAGTTCCAGCAACTCCGCCGCCTCTATACATATGGATACGGAAAGATCCTTTGGATTATGGTATCGAAGCCAATCTCGCCTATCCCTGAAATCCACCACCTTTGATTGAAGTTCTTCTATGTCATTCATGGATATGAATCACACTGAACGTATTTGAGTGTTATCCGCTTGAACCCTGTTCCTTAGGAGAGAAAAATTACTCCAACTTCATTGTGATTTCCATGGAGGATACGTTCACTGTTCCTTCTCCACCTTCCCGCTCAATCTCTTCGGTATCCGTTGTTATGTTAAAAACCGTGGAGTTGGGCACGAATCGATTGCGGGTTATCTCAGCCACATCCACAGCCTTGCTGATGGATCTACCCCGGGCCTTTATAACCACTTCTTTGGAGCCTCTGTTGAACTGGGTTACCACTGCCATCACATAGTTCATGGTTTCTTTTTTTCCGATATACACCGTGTTTTCGTCATCCATAGGTTTTTCCTCCTACAATTGTTAAGCTCAGTACCAAAGACTCAGCCACATATTTAATATTTTGGCCCTTCAAGATTTCTGAACGGACTCGCCGGGAATTTCGTCTGGAGAGGGGTTTCCTCAGCAGGTTTCGAACCCGGGTTTGGGGCTCCGGAGGCCCCGGTGATATCCATTGTAGTCCAATCACACTCTGGTGATATGGATTGCTACACCACGAGCCCTTACTTGCTTTTAAATTCGGTGTATCCGCATTTCCCGCAGGACACCCGATCACTGTGGACCGCCATGAAAACTCCTTCTCCGCATTTGGGGCAGGTACGTCGCAAACGTGTGATGGAACCGTCCTTCACTTCATAGACATCTTTTTTTGCCATGGGGATCACTCCTTGATCTTGTTCCGGTCTATCTGATATTTACGTTCGTAGCGCAGGGCATCTTCTTTACTCTGGTAAAGTTTGGCCAGCACCTTGGCTTTGTCCAGTCCGAACTCGGATATGATGTTCTCCACAACTATCCGTTCCTTTTCGAATCCGGTCAAAGTTGCGATCTTCGCCTTTATCTGATCCCGGTTTGGAGTGGGTTCCAAGCCATGGTGTACCGAGAGGACCAACTCTCTTCTGTTCAGGAGTTTGTTCTCCTTTTCTTCTTCTATCTCTATCGACATTTCCGACATTCTATCCACCTTGGTTCACTTTTTCCATCCTATTTATTACTTGCCATGACCTTTGTTGTTTATGTTCGTCCACTATGTTGATGACCATCCCCTCAGAGGGTATCCCATATAATACTATTCCCCCTACGGGACAGTGTATGATGGCTACCAGAGAAAGAAGGTCTTCCTCCCCATCCACCACGATGACGTGGGGTTTTTCCGAGGATATTCCCAATTCAACTGCATTCCATGCCTCCACCGTGATCATCTCCGGAGGGTTCTTTACGTAAATCCGTTCCACATCCGGCAGCTTACCCATGTATTCTCCTCTATGGGTTTTCCCATCAACAACGGACAGATCAGGTAATATGCCCTGTTCACAAAGTACGTTGGTGACGAAATCTCCCACGGTAATAAGGGGGCGATGTTCCAAGTACTCCTCTGGTAGAACTCCCGAGACAACGGGGCCAAGGGTATCCTTGAGCATGCTCCGAAGTTCCTTCGGAAGTCTTATGTCTTCACTCATGACCATCTATTCTCTCACTTTAAGAGCGAATTTGCCGTTGGTCTTTATGCCCATCTTTCGGGCCAGTTCGGAGTGTTCGTGCTCCAGCACTATCAGATATCCCTGCCATTCGCCGGTGACCTCCGAGCCGCAAAGGGTACATTCGTTCTCCGAGGTTACTGCGTTACAGTTCTTACACGCTTTCATCTTCTTGGGCATGGTTCATCAGGCCTCCACCTTTTCATGGATCCATTCCAGTTTACCCAAGCCGGGCTGTCGCATGGTCAATCCGATCTTGCTCTCACGGGGACTGCGTTCGTTCACGCTGACCGTGACTATCCTGGCCCTGAGCTTGTCGTTTATGCCGATCTCCTTCTTTTTATCCTTTCCCCTGAGACGCTGGTTTCCCACATCCACTTCCACCTTGTCGTTCATCATCTGGCTTATGTGAAGAAGACCGTCCAAGGGGCCAAATCTGACGAATGCTCCGAACTTGAGTATCTCACAAACATAGCCATATATCAGTTCCTGCTCCTCCAGCAGATATACCAAAGCATCGTA
>SLLU01000039.1 GCA_007133925.1 Candidatus Halarchaeoplasma halalkaliphilum
ACCAGGGTACCCATACACTCTACGTTCAGAAGGCGTCCCTGGGTACCGGGGAGGTAAGCGTGGACCTGAATTTCCGGTCCGACACTGACCTGTGGGCCACCCGTTTCGATCGGGTCAGGACCAACGGCATGGGCAACAGGTTGTTTTACAACGGGCTGTTCATATCCAACCAGCATTTCACCACCAGTGTTTACGGCGGTGGACACGAGCACGCCGGTATGCAGGCCGAAAGCCGGGCCCACTCACCGGATCATCCAGAGATATCCACGGACTGTATGGAGAGGGTGGCGGTCCATGTGGATGATGTTGTGAGATTGGACGGTTCCGGTACGTACCCTTCAAACATAAAATGGGATCAGGATCAATGGAGGGATTGGATAGTCCATGAGGACAACAATAAGATCATACTGGTGACGGATTCTGATGAGAACCGATGGCAGCAGCAGATCGATACTCACATATCAGCCCGGAGGACCCAGACCATCTACAGCGGCGAACATTTCATCAAGAATACCTATGAATTCACAAACAACGACGTTGTATCCCGAAAATACCCCTTCGTATGGCAGAGAGAGCCCTGGATAGGTACTGACAGGGCCACAAACGACCGGTCCAGGTATTCCGGGGACACTTCGGATGTGGTGATAGAGACCCGAAATCCCATGAGTGCATATGAACGCCCCTGGCTGGTGTCCTACGATCGCATGGATAATGCAGCCATTGCAGTGCTCTTCCAAAAGGAAACCATCGATTCATCCACCTATGGGATCTTTGCAGACGAGGCTTTCATCAGTTCATGGGGTGCCGAGTGGCCGGTGGAGATAACCAACAAGGGGACTACGGAATCCCACCAGATCGGATTCGAACACACCTTTGCATCTGTGGAACCGGGTGAAACAGTGGAATTCACGTTCTGGAACTCCCACTATGTTGACAGTTCCTGGGACGCCCTGGAAGAGTCCATCGAGGAGGATTGGGACCATATCTCGGAACAGAACGAATCCACCTTCCAGATCGACCTCCGGGTCACTCCGGAGAACCAGGGGTGGAACTTCATTTCTTTCAACCTGGTCCCCGGGAACAGCGACGTCTCGTACATCCTTGATGCCATCGAGGGAAGCTATGAACGGGTGTTTCACTATGACTCCTATGACGAAAGATGGTTGAGCCACGTTCCCGGTAGACCCGGCCGCTTCAACACCCTGCACACTTGGGACAACAGGATGGGGGTATGGATCAAGATGACCGAGGACCGCACCCTAAGCCTGGAGGGAACCGCACCCGCCACCACGGTCTTGGAACTCCGACCCGGCTGGAACATGGTTGGACTTCCCAGTGCTAGGGAGGGCAACCACGGACTCCCGGATGAGATTAACAGGATAGGCTTATTCGATCCATCGGAGGAGTACAACATCGCGTATACGGATGATGTGGCTGGTTTCGTGTTCGAGCCCGGACAGGGATACTGGGTGTACAACGGTGCTAACGAGACGGTGACATGGACGGTGGAGTACTAATACCTGGACAGAGACTGGGAATTGGAATAAATGATTATTTATCATTCTCTATTTCCACAGAAAAATAGACCAATAAGAAAATTTTTTAATTTTCTAATAGCTCGTTTACACATGTAAACTCACCCAGCGGGACGAGGGAATTTGCGAAATTCCCGAGCCAGAGGAATCTTAGATTCCTCGTGTTTGAAAAATCACGATGGGTTCATCGAATGAAATGAGATGGACCCAGCGGGATTTGAACCCGCGGCCTCTACCTTGCGAAGGTAGCGATCTTCCGGACTGATCTATGGGCCCACGAATGAACGTGAGTGATTGAGTGGGGTCATAGATATTTGGAGTCTTGCTCCGATACCATCTATGGGCCCAAACGTGTGAAACGAATAGAAGATACACTCATTTTTAACTTTAGTGGTAAGAGAGCGGGTCGATGGTTTTGAATCGAAAGAATTAAGAATACCCTTTCGATAAAGGCCTCATGACATTCAGAGGCTTTATATCGGTGGACATCGAACCGACGGCAGAGATACGGAAGTTCATGGGTGACCTGGAAAACAGTGGCGCAACCCTCAAGATGGTCGATCAGGATAAGATACATATAACCGTCAAATTTCTCGGGGATACCGAGGAGGGGGATATAAAGGAGATTTCAGAGACCGTCAGAACGATCCTCAAAAAGCACGAACCCTTTGATCTGGTAATAAGGGGTGCGGGAGCATTTCCCCATATGGATTACATGAAGGTGATATGGGTCGGTGTAGAGAACGCCGACAGATTGGAAAAGATCGCCCACGAGATCGAAGAGGAGTTGGTGCCCATGGGTTTCTCCAGGGCCGAAAAGAGCTTCTCGCCCCACATCACATTGGCCAGGGTAAAGGGAGGAAAAAACAAGGAGGAACTGGCCCAGGTGGTCAGGAGATACCGGGACACGGATTTTTTCAAACACAAAACAACCAAGCTGCGACTCAAAGAAAGCGTCTTGAAACCCGAAGGCCCCGAGTACAAGACCCTGGAGGAGTACTTCCTCTGATCGAAGGTATGAAATGAACCCCACATCGGTAATAGGATTGATCAGCTTCGCCCCGGCGATATTCGTTCTGTACAAGATATTGGGGGACAACGAGGGTTACTTTAAACACAACAAAGCATTCTTCATGTTGGCCCTGGGCATGATGGTGGGGATGTTCATTGGACTACTGACACTGACTCTTCCTCTGGATATATTCATGGTCACACTGGGTGTGGTCTTACTCCTGGAACTGACCAAATTCGTGGTACTACTTTCGAGACCTTTCAGACTCAAGCACGATGCAACGTTCTACGGCATGGCCATGGGAGTGGGGATCGCCCCCATGATGGTTTTCATTTACGGTTACTTCGCAGGTCTGGCCGAGGTCTCACCCAAAACGGCTCTGTTCATAGGACTTATGGCCACGAGCTACACATTCATTTACGCAGCCACCGGCGCATTCATAGGGTATGGGTGTTACAAGGGCGAATTCTGGAGATTTTTTGTCAAGGCGGTGATATTCTCAGGGCTTCATGGATTGATCCTTAGCATGATCTGGGCAAATCAATTCTCTTCGGAGATCGCAAACTTCGCATTGCTGTTCATCGCTACCGTGTACACCTCCCTGGTATTGTTACACGTAGTCTTCGAAGTGATACCAAAAACCATACCCAGTGAACTCAAATCGATATGATTAAACAATTTATAAATAGTAGTGAAAACCATTGTTTTACGATGGAAAGGTCCACCCCTAAAAGAAATCCGCCTGTTGTCCCTGAAAAAAGAGGTGACCCCAAAGGCGGCGGTAAAAAAAAGGTCCTTTACCCAAAAAAAACTCCTTCGGTGAAAAAAAAACCAAAGAGGAAACCTCAGATCAAGAAGGGAGTTGTGTTGATACTGGTAGCGTGTATCCTCATATCCGTTTCACTGCTTTCCCTGGACGACAATCTTCCTGAACTGTGGGGAGGGCCTTGGGAACCCGAGAGAGCGAGCTTCACCATAGAGCGAACCATAACCATAAGGGCGGAGAGGGAGCTGAATTTCAACCTGACCGTCCCTATACCCGAGGACATACCTGGTAACGATCTGCAGTACGTGACCAGTATTGATTGGAACCAGGAGCCAGATACCTTTGAGAAATATGATCAGGAATGGAAGTCGTGGACCGATTCACTGAGCGGTGAGGAACGTGAGATCATAATCACATACAATGTCAACACTAGTTCCGTCAGGTGGGGATACAGCCGAAAAAGTTCCGGAAGTGTTGATCAGTTCAACCCTTATCTCGTGGAGAGATACGGTGGGAATCAATGGCAGCTCGATCAGGACCGGAACCGGGATGGGGAGATGGACTGGGTGATACAACCAGAACATCCGGAGATACGTTCATTGGCCGAGGAGCTGACCCGATCGGAGGTAACAGTGTACGGAAAGGCCCAGAGGATCTACGACTGGATCGTGAGGAATATAGACTACGAACTGGGGGCTTCCGGAGATCTGCCGAAACATGCCATATGGACACTCCAAGATCGAAGGGGTGACTGTGATGAGCAGGCATACCTGTACATATCCTTGGCAAGGGCAGTTGGTATCCCAGCATGGGTCGAACTGGGGATACTGTATGATAGACCAAGGAATGTATGGGGTGGACATGGGTGGGTCAGACTCCAGTACGTTTCGTACGACGGGCAGAGTGGTTGGGTGAATATAGATACGGTGAACAGGGACTTCTTTTTTAGAGGGGCAACGAGGATAACCACCTACGTTGACGACGGAAACGGAACCCACCTTAACGATTATTACCACTACGTGACGTACAACTTTACTGGTGGAAATCCTGGCTTTGGCATCTCGGAATCCTACTCCAATCTGGAAATAGAAACCGAGGGGAGAATACTCAAAACCGACGGATACGACCTGCCGTGGTTCGGTGTTGCGGAAGCCATACCTCTGGTGGGGATCGCCGTGATCATACATTTTATCAAGAACAACAAATTTGGAAAGAATGGACTTTTGGTGGAAAACAATAAATAGATTGAGCTATTTAGCTGTTCAAAGACCATCGTAGATGTAAATTAGGGGTGTAAAGCATGGTAAAACCGATAATGCACAATACCTTACGAAGACTAAAGGATAAAGAAGGTGTGGATCAGTGTTATCTAGTGAGCAGGAGGGGAAAGGTCCTTGTCGGTTTTGGAGAAATCAATAAAACCCTGGAAGATACCTTCGGTACCCTCACCGCAACCATATACGGCGCTTCTCTACAAACCAACAAGATACTCAAGGAGAAATTTCCGAGGAGGATCCTGGTGGAGGATATTGAAGGATTCATGACCATCAGGCATGTGGATGACCATTTTTTCATAGTGGTGAAGTACAAAAAGGATACGGATGCACAGGCCGTCGAGAAAGAGTTGGAAACCGCTTGTTGGACCCTGGCCCAGGAACTAGCAGATTAGAGACTTTTTTTAATGATAACCTCCTGATTCCAAAAAGGCAAGAGGGACTAAGAATGAAGGTGAGTAGTCCCGACTCCCGGATTCTGCTCAGAATTGTTAGCTTAGCTCACAATTCTAACCGCTCATCAATCGGAGATTGATTCGTGAACCGGGGACCTGATGATATGATACACTCAGCTCAAGATAAAAAATGAAAGTCCCGACTCCCGGATTTGAACCGGGGACCTGATGATTTCCGCGGGTGAATCGGGACATTGCGCCCGATAGGTATAATCCTACTACAGTCACCCGCTCTGGCCAAACTGAGCTAAGTCGGGTGAGATGTTCTAAGCACGTTACTTATTTATCCTTTTCGTTTCGCGCACATAATATTTGCATTCTGGAATTATTTTTTATACATTGATCGCCTTTTATTGCGGTTTGAACCCAAAGCCGCAACGAGGACATAAGGCCGGTTTTGATATATCCATTGGTGCCTGATAGGAAAGCCCGCAGTTCATGCATTGGATTGTAGTAGAAAAGCATTCATCCGGAGGCGGGACAGAGTACCTAGGAGGTGGCGGTATTTCATGCTGAGGTTCAGGTTGGGGGTAATAAGGAGATACATCATGAGACCCGGACTGGGGAACCAGTTCGTAGAAATCACTCTTGGAAGAGATTACAAGTGCTGCGGATACGAAGAACAAGAGGGCGGATATGAGGAACAGGTACATCCCGATCCCAAAGCCCCAGGTTATATCCGCCGTCCCGTATTCACCCAGTGACTCTGTCTCAGTGCCGCCCAGGGGTCTACTTGACATGGTCTCTGTAAGGGTGACCGCTTCTTGGGGGACATCATGACCCAAAGAGCTTATGATGGTGGCCAAAAAGAACATGAATAGCACGACCAGTATCACCGGTACCAGGGTCTTGACGCCCCGGCCTATGAATTTCTTCCCCATCTTTTTGCTCTTTCTCGTACCTATGGTACCGAAGAAAAAAAGAAAGGTGCCGAACAAGAGGAGCCAGCCAAATGAAAGGGGCAATGCCGCCATCTGAACAAGACCTCCGCCGGATTCCAAACGGTTGAATTGAAATCCCTTCATACCGTCTAGTCTCAATACCTCCACGTCCCCGGGTGTGGAATAGGGTCCGGAGGGTATGTTCACAGTTACCGAGTACCACGGGAGGAAGAAGCCTGTGATGGCGATAGTAATGGCTACCAAACCGACGATCATTCCCAGGGTTCTGACTCCCGAATCAAAATACAAGAATGGGAATAATCTCGGGCCGAGGGTACCCTGTTTTTTCTTTAATCTTATCTTTGATAATATCTGGATAAGGAATACTAACACCATGATGCCGATTATAATCATGAAAAGATGGTTTACGAACCAGTTCATCCGTAGGTTGTTCCTGGAAAGCTCCGGCAGATCCGAAGACCAGTCCACGGGATCGTTCCATGGCCGTGCATCATGGATGTACCTTGGACCCAAAGGTCCCCTCTCACCCAGTAGGCCCGCCTCGGGACTACCGTAATCACCCCAGTGCCCGGCGAACTGCAACCATGGTTGGTCGGTCATCATGACCAGTTGGTAATCGTCAGGCGAAAGCACCCTACCGGAGGAGGAGGTTTCATCATTCGCCATGCCCAACTTTCCCTGATAAGGTCTGAAATACGATGCATGAGAGCCCAGAGCAACATAGACCTTGGGGTGTGTCCCCCTTTTATCAACAATATCCCACAGGGTCACCTCGCCTCCGAGATGCTGTGCATATGCTGCTCTCTGGGGAACACCGTCGGAATCTGTGAATATCATTATGAATTCCCAGTCACCCTCATGGGTGTTCAAGGGCCCTTCGTTATGTGCGTAGAAGAACCAATACTGTATCACATAGCCTCCCTGGAGCTCCGCCACCCTCGCGTGTACCACAGGGGGAAATTCTCTTCTGCTAGCTAGAAAATCCCGCTCTATACCACTATCTCTGATGGTACCCATCCGATTATCCAGATAATAGCCTTGGTTGGGATCTGTATGGACGGCGATGGAATGGATGGTGGGCGAGGGGTCTACCAAACCTACCCCGGTCCTGTTGAGATTGGACCTGGAAACGGCGTATTCTGGAGAAATCGGGTAGAAGCTTTCACTGGGGTGCAGGTAAAGATAAGGGGCAAATATCTCTGCCAGATGTTCTGGTGTCCCGTTCCATTCGGTCCGTTGGGCGGTGGAGGTCGCTAGTGTAGCCAAGATGATCATGGATAATGCAAAGGGAACCATCAGTTTGCAGAAGGGTCTTTTTTTCATTTAAAATAAGAAGAGATTATTCTGTATTTAAACCATGCTGAGATCAGATCTCGATGAGCTATGTAAAAAAGAAGTAAGAAAGGGTTTTATTGGGGTTAGATAGAAGAGAAATCACACTTATTTCTCTTTCATTATCTTCATCCAGCCACTGGATTCGTAGACCGCCAACTTCCTTTCCTTTAGCTTATTCTTGAAGTCGTCCCAGCCTATGGTCTCCAATCTGGCGTTTCCACCTTTGGTGAACTGTATACCATCAGTTCCTTTCACCAATCCTGGTTGTAGCCCCTTTTTCGTGGCAATCTTCTGCGCTTCTTCCACGCTTATTTTTTTCATGGTCATACACATTCCTCCTTTGAGGTTAAGGGCCCGGTATCTCCGGGCCCAGAGGGGATAGGAACGTAATAATATAAATACCTTTCCCTAAATCCCAGGCATTTTACCCCCTTTTTTGTTAAAAATGTCGTACCATCGTCAGACGATTTATTCCCGTTAAATCTACTCCATTTACCAATTTTTCAAAAATGGAAAGAAAGAGAAATCGTCGGGAAAAACCTGTTTCGTATGACAGTTTCCGTCCCAAAAGATCATATCGGACAAAGGGATACTTCGGAGTTTGTCCCAGAATTGATTTATTAACAGAACCCTCTGATTTTGCGTAATTGGTGAAAACAATGAAAAAACAACAGATTCATACCCTGGCTATCGTGGGATTGCTCTGCTTGGGACTGCTCGCCGTGACTACGGGAACGCGATCCGACTTATGGTCAGACGTTGAAAATGACGCCCGTATAATAGGATTCATCGGCGATGAGATTTCGGAGGAGGGTATCGCAAATGCCACCGTGACTTATATGAGAACCGACGGCTACGGACAATGGGGCACGGAACCCGTGGACCTACCGGATCCCGGTTTCGGAGAGAGATACGATGATGACATAGGGTATCCCTATGACGGGGATATGGATCAATGGTGGATCGGTTATTATTTTTTAACTACCGATGAGAACGGCTTTTACGATGTCGATATCATATCGGGGGTTTACTACGTGTCCGTGAGTGCAATGGACCATTATGGATGGAGTGGTCAGATAGTTGTAGGTGAAGGAGATGTCTTACACCTGAACACTCTTTTGAAGCCTCTGCCACCCAGGGATTCGGTGATAACGGGAACCGTTAGATGTATGGAAACCGGTCTGCCCATGGAGGATGTGAATTTGGAGTTTTGGGAGGTCCCGAGGTGGTCGCCCTGGGACGGAGGTTCCTATTACCATGAGATGTGGGAGAACACGGTCACCGATCCCGATGGAACATATTCTTTGGAAGTCCGCAAGGGAACATACAGCGTGTACGTATGGGTCCAGGGATATCTACCGTTTTTCACCAATGTGAACGTTCCCCCAAACACCACTGTAATCCTGGACATCTCTCTGGAAGAGATATACATACCTCCCAAGGATGCATCGGTTCGGGGCACGATTACCGGTCCCTATGGAGAAGTTGTCCAAGGTGCATACATATCCCTGGAGATCTTGTACCACGGGTATAGGGATCACAACTATGAGGTCATGCCATACCCGGAATATGATATGTCCTACGGATGGCACTACGGTTACTACGACACTAATTCCAACTCTGACGGAACATATCACATCCAGTGCCCTTCAGGTATGTACTCCATGAACGTTTGGGCCATTGGTTATATGCCAGTACGGATGATCGTAGAGCCCAAAGCAAATGTACCCCTTGACGTAAACATCACACTTGCCGGCTATCCCGAACCGAATTCGAACATAAACGGGGTGGTCAGGGATAGGCTGTCCGGTGATCCCATAGCGGATGTTAGCATTTACGTTTACTCGGACTTCTCATACCCATATCCCCCCTCAGTTGGTGACGAACCATCGTTCGAACCCGGTCAGGCAGGGGCCATCGTGTATTCTGACGAAGATATGGCATACAGGGAAACCGTTTACCATAACGATCCATGGTTTGACCACGGCATGTTCTTCGGAGAAACAACCACGGACAGCGAAGGTAGATACACCATTGATATACCCGGAGGTACCTTCATACTCAGCACATGGGCGGAGGGTTACTCCCAGAGCCTTACCAGGTTCAACATAGGGGAGTACGAGAGTGTGTCAAAGGACATACTTCTCATGCCCGGAGGCGAAGACGATGCACCCGAATACGGATGGATACTCCCCGTGGACGGTTCTTACATCAACGATTCACCCGTTTTAATCATGGATCACCCCATAACGATCGATAGGCAGGGATGGACAATACTGGACCTCGAAGACTATTTCCACGACCCGGACGGTGATGTCCTTTCTTTCTCCTTCAGTGCCCCCGAAGGTTTTCAAGGGTACATAGACAGCAACAACAGACTCCATCTGAAGGCTCCCGAAGATTACTCCGGTGGCGATGAGGTGGTGATCCACGTCAGTGACGGACAGACGACCCTATCGGGAACGTTACAGATGGAACTGTCCGATGGGGAACAGGTGCCGTTCGTCATCTTCGGTCTCAGCATACTGGGAGCCATGGTGGTCCTGGGAGTTTTGTTGATCTCCAGAAAGAGGGGAATGGATCCCAAAAATGGGGACATCCCGGGTAGGGTCGAGAGCGTGCATGGATCCAACCACAAGGAAAAAGATGGTGACGGGAAACAGGACTGAGTGAGGTACGCGGGATTTAAGTACTAAAAGGAGGTTCATATATCCGTGACTAACTTTGAGGCTGTAACGGCGGCATGGATAGCGGTGTTCGCCCTGGCGCTGTTCGCCGTTTCCCTCATATCATACATGAGGAATCGGAATCACAGGCTGCTCATGATCACACTGGCTTTCCTTGTGTTCCTGGTAAAGGGGATACTTATGAGCCTCCACGTCCTCACGGAAAGCAGACTGTTCAAAGATCACCTGGCCCTTCTGGACCTGGTGGTCCTGCTGCTCCTTGCCGCCGCGGTCCTGCTCCACAGGGGAGTGGATGATGGATGAGGAACTGAGCACGAGAAAGAGGATCTGCGGTGTTATCAACAGGGAACCGGGCATACATTTTCAGGAGATACGAAGGCGGTTGGAAATGGCAACGGGTACACTGGAACACCATCTGTTGTATCTAGAGAAGCAGGGTGTAGTGACAACAAAGCATGACAGGTACTACAAACGATATTTTCCGGCATCCATGGATCGAAGGGACAAGGTCATTCTTTCTGGCATGAGACAGAGGAATCACAGGAGGATATTCGTGTACCTTCTCCTATATCCCGGATCCTCCCATAAAGAGATGATGGACGACCTGGGTATGAAACCCAGTACATTGAGTTCATACCTCAAAGAACTCCAATCCAAGGATATCGTTGAGAGGGAAAAAAGTGGACGGGAAAGTTTGTATCGCTTGAGGGACGAAAAAAGGGTTGAAAGGATCTTTCTGAGTTACAGAAAGAGCCTACTGGACGATATCGTGGATTCCTTCACGGAGACTTGGTTGGAAGGGTTTATTTGAAACGTTGACTACCTGACCTTGCTGCCCGGAGGAACCGGCTTGTGGGGATATACAGGTCCTGTGTCATCCTCCAGGACAAAGGCCTTTTCGTCCTGCAGATATGCCACCAAACTCTGGGCCCTTACATCACCACCAACGGTCTCGTATGTACCCCCGGCCTTAACGGTTCCATCCGCGCCTTCCCCCACCACCAGTTCGTACTTGAGGAAATCCTTGAAAGATATCATACCGGCACCCCTTTGGGTCCCCTTTATATTCGTTCCTGGCTCCCCATGGGAGATCACCAGGGATACGGTTCCTTCGTTCTCTGCGGCGAGTATCATACCTTGGGATTCGATACCCCTTAACTTGGCAGGTTCCAGGTTTGCCACCACCACTCCTTTTTTCCCCATGAGTTCCTCCTTATCGTAGTAGGGTTTCAAACCCGCGACCAGTGTCCTTTTCTCATCTCCCAGATCCACGGTGAACAGATACAGCTTGTCCGCATCCGGATGGTCCTTCACATCCATTATCTTGCCCACCCTCAGGTCAAGTTGCTTAAGGGAGGATAACACCCGCTTTTCCGGGAACAGTTCGTCCATGTCCATGTGCTTGTAAAGTGGTTTTGGCTCTTCAAGGTGCGTACCTTCATGGAGAGGTTCCAGAGCCTGGTCCCAGGTTCTGTTGTGCCAGTCACTGTCAAGGCCCAGATATCCGCTGAGTTCGTCCATGGAATTGGGTAAGTAGGGGGTGGCTATCACGGATAGAGCCTTCACTATGCGGAGGGATACGTTCAGGGTCGTCCCGCACCTGTCCCGGTCTTTCTTCACCTCCACCCATGGGGCCCTGTCGTTGAAGTATCTATTACCTTCCCGGGATAACTCCAGTATACTCCGGAGACCGTCCTTGAACCGGCACTCTTCCAGACAATCAGATACCTTTTCAACGGTCATCTCTATGAAATCCAGCACACTCCGATCCATCTCATCCATCTCGCCTGGGATAGGAACCTCCCCGAAATTTTGAAAGGTGAATGAGAGTACCCTGTGTATGAAGTTTCCCAGATTACCCACCAGTTCCGAGTTGTTCTTGTCCACCATATCTTCCCAGGAGAAGTTGGTGTCCCTGAGTTCGGGCATCACCGACGAAACATAGTAACGTACAGCGTCCGCATCGAACATCTCCAGCACATCGGGCAGGGATACCACTAGCCCACGACTGGTGGAGAATTGTTTTCCTTGGAATTTCATGTATTGGTTACCGGGTACGTTGTAGGGAAGGTTCAATTCCTCGTCGTAACCCATAAGTATGGCAGGCCAGATGATGGTATGGAAGGGGATGTTGTCCTTACCCAAAAAGTAATAATGACGGCAGTCCGGGTCCTTCCAGAACTCTCTCCAGTCCCTCTGGTTCCTCTCGCCCCACTGTATGGACGTGGAATAGTACCCTATGACCGCCTCGAACCATACGTATATCTTTTTGTCCTGGTACCCGTCAATGGGCACCGGTATCCCCCATTTCATATCCCTGGATATGGGTCTGTCTTTGAGACCTTCCTTCAACCATCCCCTGGTAAAGTTGAGAACATTGCTTTTCCAGAAGTCCTTGTCCTCCAGATAATCCTCCAATTTTTTCTGGAATCCCGATAAACGGAGGAAGAAATGCTCGCTTTCCCTCAACTCCGGTTCGCTGCCGCATATCATACACTTCGGTCCGTGGAGGTCCTGGGGGTCCAGTAGGAGGCCGCACTCATCACACTGATCTCCCTTTACATCCTCGGCACCGCACCGGGGACAGGTCCCGGTCACATACCTATCCGGTAAGAAACGGGTACAGTGGGAACAGTGGAATATCTCCATCACGTCCATGTATATGTGCTCCTTATCGTACAACGTCTTGAAAATATCCTGGGCAACCTCCTTGTGACGGGGGTGCATGGTATAGGTGAAAAGGTCGAACTCTACTCCCAGATCCTCTATGGCCTTTTTATTGATTGTGTGATACTTCTCCGCCAGTTCTCCAGGGCTCATGCCCTCTTTCTCCGCCTGTACGGTTATGGGGGTGCCGTGTTGATCCGAACCGGAAACCATGAGCACCTCTCTTCCCTTCATCTTGTTGTACTTACGGAAAATATCCGGAGGCAGGTAACAACCCCCTACCTGACCTATATGGATGGGACCGTTTGCGTAGGGCCATGCCACACCTATCAATACACGCTTCATGAAATGCATAACAGATACCGGTATTATAAGTATGCGGATTACCGGCCTGCCATTCGGAAACCTTTAAGCTGAAAGACCCTTTTATCTCCGACAATCATGAGATACGGATTAAACACACCGGCACTTTCTTCCAGGTATCGATGGGTCATACTGCTGCTGCTCTTCGTAACCGTGATGATCGCTTTCATGGGTCGCCTGAGCACATCGGTGGCCCTGGGTGCCATAGGTGACGACCTTGTCTGGTCCCAGGCGGACACCGGCTTTCTGGGTGGCATACTCATGGGCATATTCCTGGTGAGTTACGGCTTCTCGAACATCGTACTCAGTCCCAACATAGACCGATACGGCTCAAAGATAATGCTTTTCGGATCCATGGTAGGATGTTCTATGGCGGTATTCCTGGGAGGATACTACGGCCACATATACTCCCTTTTTCTTGCTTCAAGGTTACTCCTTGGCGTGGCACAGGGGATACTTTTTCCCCTGGCAGCCAAGGTCATCGCCGGGTGGTATCCCGTCGAGGATAGAGGACGGGCCAATGCCATATTCATGATAGGGGCACCGGTGGGGGTGGCCCTGGCACCTATATTGATGGGACCCATCATCCATGCGTTTAGCTGGAACATTTCATTTTATGTGGTGGCCGCCATGGGTTTCGTCCTTGCGGTGCCCATATTTCTCTTCATAGAGGATACGCCCATGGATCGAGAAGGTGGTTCTGTATCTCGAAATCGGGACATAGACATAAAAGAGGCCTTTAAACGCCTGATGGCGGACCCCGAGTTCAGGTTGATCGTGGTCGGCTTCACCACGGTCAACACCGTTTACTGGGGAACAACCCTTTGGCTGCCAACATATCTGGAGCAGACCACAGGCATCAGCCTGGGTGACACCCCCTACATGGCCGCCATCCCTTACCTGGGCTGCATACTTGGTCTGGTGACCGGTTCATGGGCAAGCCACAAGACGGGGAAACCCAGCAATGTGATCATGTTCTCTCTCCTTACCACCAGCATAATGGTGGTCATACTGGCTTTCTCACCGGTGTCCGGTGTCTGGATGGCGGTGCTACTGCTCACCCTTGTTTTCTTTTTCGGTCAGCTATCCCCACCGTTGTTCTTCACCAAACTACAGAACACCATAGATACCAAGGAGCTGGGTTCCGCAACGGGGTTGATGAACGGCATAGCCAATACAGTAGGAGTCATGGGGCCCGTTTCGGTAGGTGTGGTGGTGGCCCTGAGTGGGTCCTACGAGATAGGGATACTTGCCATCTCCGTGATCGCGCTAATAGGATTGTTGGGATACAGAAAGATGTGGGCCATATGCAATGAGCAAAGTTGTTGATCCGGTTTACTACTGGTTTTCAACTTTCACAATTGAAGTAAGTAAAAATAGTAAATTACTTAAACGCCGGGATCCATCATAATATCATGAAAGAGAACTGTTGCGAAGAAAAACACATGTGCATATGCTCTGTGAAGGGGATCATGGAGGTGGTTTCAAAAAAATGGACCATATGTATCGTGAGCTCTCTGGGTGCCCGGGAAGAGGGTTACCGTTTCAACGAGTTGAAGGACAAGTTAGAAGACATAAGTTCCAAATCCCTATCCGACAGGTTGAAAGAGCTGACCCGGGAGGGTCTGGTGGATAGAACGGTTGAGCCGACGGTCCCTCCCAAGGTGACCTACACCCTGAACGAGGAGGGCCGAAAGCTACAGGAGGCCCTGATGCCCCTGGTTCAATGGGTGCGGGAGAAAGAGGATCATACCTGAGAGAGGTCTATCAATTCATATTCCCTTGTACCCATGCCTATGCGTTCTCCATGCTCGAGCTGTATGCATGGGTCCACCCCGTGTACTCTCCTGAATACATCCTCTCTCGCAGCTTCGTTGACCAGATCCAGGGATGCCTGATCTATGGCCACGGGGTCCCGTGATGCAAGGACTCCTATGTCCGATACCAGGGGCTTCTTTCTCCACGGAGGACAATCGCATTCCGGGGTGATGTCCACCAGGAAATTAAAGAAAAGGGATCTATCTCTTTTTCCTATCAGGGATCCGTGGGCGAATTCGGCGATCTTCTCCTGAAGTTTCTCGTTGGACGAGGCTTCGTTTACCTTCACGGCCCTTTGGGTACAGATTATCTTGCATTCCCCGCACCCGATGCACCTGTCGTGATCGATGATGGCATACTCACCCACCTCTATGGCCTCCCCGGGGCAGTGATCCACACACCTTCCGCACGCTGTGCATCTTTGGGTATCTATCTCGGGGCGCACGTCGTAGTGCATCATCAGCTTGCCCGCGCGGGAGGCACATCCCATGCCCAGGTTCTTCAGGGTCCCACCGAACCCGGTCATGATGTGCCCCTTGAAATGGGATACACCTACTATACCGCTACACTGTTGAAATGCTGCAGCCAATTTTACCTTATCGAAATGTTTACCCTCTATGGACTGTCTATAGAATTCGTTCCCGTGGAGCCCATCTGCTATTATCACCGGGGCATCCACCACTGGGCGGAGCCATCCGTGTTTCTGGGCGGTATCGAGATGATCCACAGCATTCGATCGACTACCCACATAGAGCGTGTTGGAATCCGTCAAAAAGGGTTTTCCCTCTAGTCCTTTTATCTTCTCGACGATGGGAGCTACGAGCACAGGTCGTACAAAGGTATCCAGACCCTCTTCTCCGAAGTGGAGCTTGACTGCCACCAGATCTTCCGGGTCGTAAGTCAATCCCTCTCCTGCAAGATCGAATAGGCGTTTGATACGGTTGATTAGATTGTCTTCTTTCCGGTCCGAAGATAGACCTGCACGATACACTTTGGCCATGGGGTCACATGTACCGACGGATGTAATAACTTTACGGGACCTCGTTGGTCGGTACCATGGAGAACCTTTAAGACCCTGGTGGCCTCCTTTAAGTCCATGGAGATAGTAACCTATGAGGAGGTGGGGGACTATGATATGTCCGAGCTCACCCTGGCATGCTTCAACCACCCTTACTCCTGGGAACATATCCGGGGAATGATCAGGGCGGACTGCAGACTGCCCCCGTGGGGTGGAGAGCTTTATGCGGTTGAGAAAGGCGAGGTATTGGGTACCTGCGGCATGCTCTATCCTCGGATCATATTTGATTCACGTAGGGAACGTGTGGGAGGTATAAGGAACGTCTGCGTGAGGAATTCCGCTTCTGGTAGGGGTGTGGCCACAGAACTCCTCCGGGAGGCCCACGCAAGATTCGAGGACCAGGGGATCGGACGTATCTTTTTGATGACATCCCGAAGCGGTATCGCCCACTCCCTTTACCGCACTTTGGGATACGAGGATATCCATGTTTATCCCGTGGCATTCAAGGCCATAGAAAAGGTGGAGAGCGATGTTGGGTTTGAGACCGGCCCCGATAACCATATGGTCAGAAAGTTGTACTTGGAGAGCGTTCAGGGGCTTGAGGGACTGATCGTCCGTGAAAAGGGGTTTGAAAAGATGGCCCAGGCCAGGGGTTGGCCAGATAACAATGACCTCCACATTGCCCATCATCAAAACGAGTCCATAGGATATGCCATGTTCAAGGAGGGTCGAAAGAGTATCATATGCCAGGAGATGGCCGGTGACGTTAAGGATATCATAGAGGGGCTGGAAAGAATGGCCCAGGGAAGATATCTGGTGTTTCAATACGTTAATCCGCTCCACAGGAGCATCCTGGAAAACATGGGATACCGATATTCCACGGACCAGTGGCAGGTGGTCATGATGAGGTCTCTGGATAATCATGAATCCTTCCGGGGGAACTTCCACAACGGTATATACGAGTCTTACTGATCCCCGGGATGAAAACATTTTATATATGTGCAATTTATGCCACGTTCGGATGAAAAAGTCGAATCAGGGAGTCGCAGGTTTCTTCGCAGACATACCGGCACTACTGGCGATCATGATAGGCATATGGCTGTTCACTTTCAGCCTATATCATACCCATTCCAGGTACATCGAGGAAGTCCAAAAAGAAAGTATGCACGTCGAGGTGGAGGATTTTGTGAGGGTAGTACGCAGCCATCATCTCTTGGCCATTTCCCCGGGAGTTTTCTGTGTGGAGCGTCTGGAGTGTGTGAATATTTCCCTTCTCATGGAATATCTTGATCCCATGGATATGGGTTTTCATTACAGGATAGATATCAAGGATGACAGCATGTACCAGGACTCCTTCACCCTTTCCATGCAAACATCCACACTGCCCCAGGACAGGGATATCTATTCCAGAACCTCTTCCATTGTGGTGGTTCACAGGGACGGGAGCAGGCATCTCTCGTCTTTACAGGTTCGATTATGGAGGTACAGATGATGAGAGACCAGGGGACGTTCACCCTTTACGACGCACTCCTATTCTTCGTTTTCCTAATGATGGCTTCCGCCATCCTCTCGGTTTACGCCGGATACCCATCCCAGGGAGAATTTCAAAGATCCACATTGTACAACCAGTGCATGGAGACCCGACGAGCGGTCATGTCATCCACCGTACCCGTTACCTACTATGAACTAGACGAAACAAGGATCTATCGAGAGGATCTTTCGGTGCGACAACTCCTTCTGGAACAAGTATATCTGGAGATGAACGGTGTTCCCAGAGAAAGCTTTCACTATCCATGGACCATCAGATCACTCGTCAACGGTCACACGGAGCACAACTGGGCCATGAGCATATCCTGTGGGGTTCTGGATGATCTCATAATATATAGGGGTGGTGTGCGCCATGATATCGGTGATATCAGATCTCTCTTCAGGGGAAACACGGTCTCTTCTGGTTTCGTGGAAACCGGTCTGTGCGGGGAGAATATCCATATAACCTTTTATATTTTTGTTTGAGCTCAGACACCATCCATTTACAAAATGCAGTTACCGAAGATTTTATATCTGATTTGAACCATGCTCATGGGAACTGAAAGGTAAGTAAACAGGGGAAATCATATTGCCTATAGGTAAAAGTAAAAAGGAAAAGGTCCTCGACGAGATAAGACAGATCCTTCAGGATGCCAACAAAGATGTACTGGAGGGAGAACATCTTAATGCCAAGTACAAATACAGACAGGCCATCAGATTCCTGACCGAAAAAGAAGACGTCATTCAGGAGGACCCAAAAACCTTTTCGAAACTTTTTGTGGACATAGGAAAAGGGCTCTCCAATTCGGATCAGCACGATCAGGCCATAGAGGCCTTCGAACTGGCCATAGATCTGGACCCGTCCAACATCTCTGCATGGCTCAACAAGGCCATGAACTATGTCAGCATGAACGAGATGAACGAATACGCCCTTTTGTGTTTGAACGAGGCTTTACAACTGGATCCCAACCATCAGAAGGCACTCCTTAACAAGGGGGATGTCCTAAGGATACTGGGTAGAAAGGAGGAGGCCTACGAAACATACCGGCAATTGATCGAGATCAACCCAGGAAATGTAAAGCATATACACAAGATGGTGAAACGCACCCCTGACGATCCGGGACTGTGGTACCTTGAAGCCAGATATTTCGAGCTGGTGAGGAAGAAAGAAAAGGTGATAAAGGCCTACGAGAAGATACTCGAGCTGGATCCTGGGGATGAATACGCTCTGAAACAGCTGTCAAAGCTGAAACCCCAAAACAACCGGATGATCATTCAAAAATCAAAAAACCTACTGGAAGAGGGGAAGGTGGAAGAGGCAAAGGATCTTCTACGAGAAAGTATAAAGGTCAGCCCCAACGATCTGGAACTCCTCGATGCACTGATCGAGATCGATGATAAAGATACGGATGCCCTTCGAAAAAAGGCGGAGCTACTGGAGCGTATGGGAGAGAACGGAAAGGCGTTGCAGACATACAAGGCAATCCACGAACTCGACCCGGAGGACCTGACATATTTCAACAAGGCATTGGAGATAAATCCCAAAGATAAGGAACTCCTGTATCAAAAGGGAGATGCCCTTTACAACTCGGGAAAGTACAGGGGAGCTCTGGAGGTGTACAAAAAGCTAGTGGATATGGGCGAGGATAACATAGACCTTTGGCATAACCAGGGCGCATGCTTTTATCAGATGGGTGATTTCCGCAAAGCCATAGACAGCTTCAAACGGGTTGTGGAGGTGAATGAAGATGAGGTTAGCGCATGGCTTAGTATGGGGGCATCTCTTTTCAAGACCGGTAGATACGATGAATCCATGGAGGCCTTTAACGAGGTCGTTAAAAGGGAACCGGAAACCCCCTCCGCATGGTACTACAAAGCCAAGATTGCCGCCAAGCAGGAGAACCTGAAGCTGCTGAAACCCATGTTGAGCCGGGCTATCAAGCTGAACGAGGAGTATAAAGAAGGCGTTAAGGCCGACCAGGACTTCGACAAGGTCAGGGAAGACCCATCCCTGCAAGATATCTTCGACTGATATGCAGAAAAAAAGGCTTGAAAGGGACCTTTACATCACTTCCGATCGCTGTTTATGGTACCGGAAGGAAGAAACCATCGTTATAGCGGACCTACATCTTGGGCAGGAATCAAGTATCGCTTCTCAAGGGACCACCATTCCCCGGATACAGCGGGACATAATCATAGATGCCCTGTCCACCATCATAGAACGGTACCAACCAAGGACCGTTGTGATCGCCGGGGATCTCAAACATGAGTTCAACAGGAACCGGAAACAGGAATTCAGGGAGGTTTATCAGGTGATGGAATTTCTAAGGGAGAGAACGTCCCTTGTGGTTGTCAGAGGAAACCATGATAACTATCTTAAAAACATCACTAACTCCGCCGGAATACCCTTCTACGAACACGGGCTACCCATGGGAGATTACTACATTACCCACGGCCATCTGGACCTCGAGATCGATGGAAAGATGATCATGGGCCACGAGCACCCGTCTCTAAGGATAAGGGATGATATGTTCGCCACGTTGAAAAGGCCGTGTTTTTTACACCACCCGTCGGGTATAACCATCTTACCGGCTTTCAGCCCCCTTTCATACGGGAGAGACCTTTTGAGCGGGGACCGGTTCATTTCGAAAGTCCTCCAGGGATATAACATGGACGAATTCAGAGCATATCTGGTGGCTGAAGACGGTCTGTTGGACCTTTTCACCGTAGGAGATATCAAAGAGGCCATGCCAGACATATGCTGAATTATTTGTTTTTTCTGCAGGATATATGGTTTCCATAAATATAAAGAAATTGACGAAATATTTAAATATAGGCCACCTTAATGATACGTTTGATTCAGTTGGAATCCGATTGAAGGTAACACTTTCATCATGACTCGTGCATAATACTTACACTCACCCACCTCACAAAGGTCGAAGGTATTCGGCTCAGATGCAAATCAGGAAGGGAAGGTTTCCAACTGTTTTCAGAAAAGACACAAAAAGGTGTTGACATGAACATAGATCCCAGTACAACAAAATACATAATCAAGACGAAACTGGTGGCCAACGGGGTAGTCGAGAAACCCGATGTGGTAGGCGCGATATTCGGACAAACGGAAGGACTTCTAGGCGACGAGTTAGATCTCAGAGACCTTCAAAAGAGCGGTAGAATGGGAAGGATCGAGGTAGAGGTCAGTTCGACGAAGGGAAAATCCACGGGGAGCATCGTACTCCCTCTGAGCCTTGATATCGTAGAAACCTCAATACTCGGCGCGGCCCTTGAAACCATAGATAGGGTTGGGCCTTGCAAAGCCGAACTGATAGTCGAAGAGATCCGAGACGTGAGAGAATCCAAAAGGCGTAAGATCGTCGAAAGGGCAAAAGAACTATTGACCAATGTGATGGAAGGTGGGGATGTACCCCTTTCAAACATATCCGAGATGGTACGTGCCGAAGTCCAGATGGAAGAGATCACCGAGTTCGGTGAGGAAAAACTCCCTGCAGGACCCAACGTAAATGACTCGGATGCCATAATCCTGGTTGAGGGAAGATCCGATGTTCTTAACCTTCTTAAATACGGTATCAAGAATTCCGTCGCAGTGGAAGGTACCAACGTCCCGGAGTCCATTAAGACCCTTTCAGCTGAAAGAGTCACAACCGCATTCGTTGACGGCGACCGTGGAGGACATTTGATATTGAAGGAGCTCCTGGAAACAGCAGAGATAGACTATGTGGCACAGGCACCGGATAACTCGGAAGTGGAGGAGCTGACCCAAAAGCAGATCATGAAAGCCCTTCGCAGCAAGATACCGATAGACCAGTACATAGAGATGCATGACCTTGACAACGGTCGCAAGGGAAACCAGAAAAAAAAAGGCTGGAAAGATAGGAAAAAGGAGCCAGCAGAAGAGGTAGTTGAAAAGAAAGCTGAAGACAAAGAAACCAATGGTAGAACTAAGCTTTTGAAATCACTACTGTCGGACGTCAAGGGCAAGAAAAGCGCCATATTGATCGATTCCCATGGGAAAAAACTCAACGAGATACAGACCCGGGATCTGGCTGACGATCTGGTGGCCAACAAATACAAAGGTGCAACGGTGGTTTTCGACGGAATAATCACACAGAGACTCGTGGATGTGGCTTCCAGTGCGGGAGTTACATCTCTGGTGGCCAGAAGGATAGGCAATATACCCAAACTGCCTGTTTCCATGGAACTGATATCCCAAGACCAACTAAAATAAACCCCTTCTTTCTTTTTCCAGAATTTTTTTATACTCATCCCTATGCTACTGTCCTCGGTTACAATGACAAAGTACGTATATTCATTCGAAGAAGGTAACAAAGAAATGAAAGCACTCCTGGGCGGCAAGGGAGCTAATCTTGCCCAGATGACCTCCATAGGACTGGAGGTTCCTCCGGGATTCACCGTAACATCTGAAGCATGCCTGCAGTATTTGAAGGACGATGAGCTTCCACCCGAGGTCGAATCTCAGATGAGGGAGAAGATGGAGGTTTTGGAAGAACTCACCGGGAAAAAATTCGGGGATAAAAACAACCCTTTACTTGTGTCCGTAAGATCCGGGGCGGCCATATCCATGCCTGGGATGATGGACACCGTTCTCAATCTAGGGCTGAACAAGGATACGCTCGAGGGGTTGAAAGAACAGACCAACGAGAGGTTTGCCTATGACAGCTACCGCAGATTCCTGAACATGTTCGGCGAAGTGGTCAGGGATATACCACACTCCCAGTTCGAGGAAAGGATGGATGAGGTAAAAAAGGAGAAGGGAGTTGAAAACGACCTTGATCTTGATACGAAGGATATGAAGGAAGTGTGTGATAGGTATGCCGATCTGGTGGGGGACATCCCTTATGACCCCTGGGACCAATTGCTGGAAGCGGTCAAATCAGTTTTCAGATCATGGAACAACAAAAGAGCGATCAAATACAGGGAGATAAACGGAGTGCCACACAATATGGGTACGGCGGTGAACGTTCAATCCATGGTTTTCGGCAATACAGGCCCGGATTCGGGAAGCGGGGTTGCCTTCACTAGGAATCCATCCACAGGCGAGAACGAGGTTTACGGAGAATTCTTGATGAACGCCCAGGGTGAGGATGTGGTCGCAGGTATACGAACCCCTCATCACCTGGATGAGTTGAAGGGTATAATGCCCGAGATACATTCCCAGTTGAAGTACGTTTGCAAGATACTGGAGAATGAATACGGAGAGATGCAGGATATGGAGTTCACCATCGAGTGCGGGAAGCTTTACATACTTCAAACCAGGGATGGTAAGAGAAGCCCAAATGCAGCTGTGAAGATAGCGTACGATATGGCCATGGAAGACCTGATATCAAAGGAAACCGCATTGATGAGGATAAAGGGGGACCAGATAGAAAAACTACTCCATAAAAGCATAGACCCGGATGCGGATGTAAACGTGATTGCCAAGGGGCTGAATGCTTCACCCGGGGCGGCCTGCGGCAGTGTTGTTTTCGACACGGACGAAGCTGCTAGGAGGGGTGAGGCAGGGGAGGATATAATTCTGGTCAGGCCGGAGACCACACCTGACGATATACACGGACTAGCAGCCTCCCGGGGCGTTCTTACAAGCAGAGGCGGAAAGACATCCCATGCGGCTCTTGTTGCCCGGGGTATGGGACAACCGTGTGTGGCCGGTGCGGAATCCATATCCATCGATCTTGAAGATCAGTGCTTCAGGGTTGGCGATGTTACAGTGATGAAAGACGATATAATCACCATCGACGGGACCTCCGGAGAAGTTGTATTAGGCGAAGCACCCCTGGTGGAACCGGACTTTTCCCTGGAATTCCAGGAGATGCTCCGATGGGCGGACGAGGTCAGAACCCTGGGGGTACGGATGAATGCGGATACGCCGGAGGATGCCAAGAAGGGTATGGAACTGGGTGCTGAGGGCATAGGTCTCTGCAGGACGGAGCACATGTTTTTTGACCTGGAACGGCTCGGTGCGGTCCATGAGATGATAATCGCGGATTCCGAAGAGGAACGGATGAAAGCACTGGAAAAGATAACACCCTATCAAAAGAAAGACTTCTATGAACTATTCCAGGTATTGGACGGCTATCCCATCGTTATACGGCTGCTGGATCCACCCCTTCACGAGTTCGCACCCACGGACAGCGAATCTCAAAAGAATCTCGCAAAAAGCACCGGGATGGATATCAAGGAGATACGCAGAAAGGTGGCAAGGCTTGAAGAGTCGAACCCCATGCTGGGTCACAGGGGATGTCGGTTGGGGATAATCTACCCGGAGATCTACAAGATGCAGGTCAGGGCGATCCTGGAAGCCGCCATAGAGGCCAGGGAACAGGGATGTGTGGTCAAGCCTCGAATAATGGTGCCCCTTATAGGTACCAAAGAAGAACTGAAGTTTTTGAAGGATAATGTAGTACAGCCAACAGCGGAGAAGGTTTTTTCCGAGAGGGGAAACATGGTTGAATTCAAAGTGGGTACCATGATAGAGATACCCCGGGCCGCACTGACGGCAGATGAGATCGCCCAGGAGGCAGAATTCTTTTCTTTCGGAACCAACGACCTAACCCAGATGACCTTCGGGTTCAGTCGGGACGACGTGGGCACCTTCGTACCCCAGTACATAGAACAGGGCATACTTAAAGAGGACCCATTCCACTCACTTGATGAAGACGGGGTGGGCCTCTTGATCAATATCTGTGTGGAAAAAGGGAGAAAGATAAATGAGAGCATGAGCATGGGGATATGTGGAGAACATGGTGGTGAACCGAACTCCATCAAATTCTCCCACCGCGCAGGGCTTGATTACGTGAGCTGCTCTCCCTACCGGGTGCCCATCGCCAGGATATCCGCCGCCCAGGCGCGGATCCAGTTCAATCCTTCCTGAACCGTATATGGGTAAACCTGTACCCTATACGTTCATAGAAACGACGGCTCTCGGGATTTTCAACGTTCAGGTGAACGGATGAGGACACGCCTTCGGGGATCACCCTTTCCACCATTTCCTGTCCTATCCCCTTTTTCCTGTGGTTCTCATCCACTGCAAGGTGGGTGATGTGAAAGTCCTTGAAGAAGGGTGTGTAAACCCCAGCGGCGGCCCCTATGAGTTCCTCACCCAGATATACTCCAATGACCCGACCTTTTTCAAAACAGTATTTCACATCGTACCTTAGCTCATTCCGGGAGATATAATGGTGCAGGTAGGTGTGAAGGAGATTCACGTAGTCTTCGCTCTTGTGAGGTTCATCTTCATGAGCTTTGATGTATTTCAATTCTTCAGTCATTTGTAAGGAACCTTTCCTCTATGGCATCCACTATCTTCTTGGGACCGTGGACAAGGACATCCGAAGCGGGCAAACCATATTTCTTTTCGTACATCTCCACCCATTCGTCAGGATCGATCCCGTTCTCATGGTTGATGGTGATGGCGAATATGGAGTCGGGGTAGAAGAATTCAACCGTTTCCCACTCGGCATCCATGTCGGGTGGTGGGAAGTTTGGCATCCCATCCAACTGTTTCCGTCCCGGGGCGTGCTGTATTATGACACCGTGGGGATGACAGCCCTTCAGGAGACCCAGGGGGACTCCTCCTTGGGGGTGGGTTATGCACGCCTGGCCTTCCACCAGTACGATATCCGAATCCTGGGACGCAAGCCACACCTCGTGCTCTATCTTGCCGCTTAGAAAATCACCCTTCACCGCATCCAGGGGCGTGCCGTACCTGGCTCCTTGCATGAGCCCCGTCTGGCCCGTGGCAACGAAAGCCGGTTTGTATCCCCGTGCCTGGAGTTCCTTGTAGAGCTCGATGGCCGTGGTCCGCTTTCCTATGGCACAGTCCGTGCCTACCATTAGTATCCTGGGTGGTAGCCCGTCCACCCTTATCTTGCCGCAGACGTAGTGTGCTTCATCCACGGGTTTTCTCACATCCCAGATATCCACACCGCACTCCCGGGCTTTTTTAACGAATTCCTGATCATCGGTGAGGTACTCCTGGGCACCGGATATGACATCCATACCGTTCTCCATGGCCTTGAAGAATATGTCTTTGAATTCGTAGGGGAAGGCACCCCCGTCCCGTGCGATCCCGTTGATGAACGCCTTGGGAGGGGTTTTGATCGCTTCCAGGGCATCCTCCAGGGACCCGAAGATGGGTATATCTTTCTTCACATCGCTCAAAACCTCATGCACATGGTGATTCTCCTGGGTACTGTCGATGACACCTAGTATCTCGTATTTTGGAGAAAACCGGACCAGGCCGTTTGCTGTTTTTCCGTCCAATTTTCCGAACTCACCTTCGGCAAAAACCAGTGCCGGTATCCTTTCCGTTATTCCGAACATTTTTAACACCTGATGTAAGTAAAACTACGTGTTTTCCCTCTATACCGTTCTCCACTATAAATCTTTTCAGTCCTCCCAGAGCAGAAGCCGATGCAGGTAGGGACGAGATCCCTTCCTCTTTCAGTAACTCGTTGTAGTGCAGCATCTCACGGTCAGTAAGACCCACTGCCATGCCATGGGTATCGTATATGGCGTTCAGTGCCTCCTGTCCATCGTAGGCATGCCAATTCAAGAGAGGTTCGTTCACCTCGGTCTCGTTTAAATCTCCGGGTTCGAGATCCTCCATATCGTGTAAGCCATTTGAAAAACTGTGGGTGATGGAGTTGTTCCCCTGGCTGGACACCCCTATCATCCTGGGGATACTGGTGGCACGCTTTTTATGCCAGAGCAACCTGAAACCCAAGTGCACCCCTGCAAGGGTCGTCCCGTTTCCCATTGGTATGGAAACGGTAGAGGGTGTTTCTCCCAAGTCTTCAAGTATCTCTTCGGATATGTCCACATAGGCAACCAGTGCGGTGGGGGTGTTCTTTGTACCCGGGTTGGCATCGTACCAACCGTTATTTTCTGCCTGTCTGCGGGATTCGATCACCGCATCTTCGTAGCTACCTTCAACCAGTATCGCCTGTGCACCGTAACCTTTGATGGTTTCTATCATCTCACCGGAATATTTTCGTGGAAGGTACACTCTGCATGCAAGGTTCGACTTGCAGGCCACGAAACTCATGGCGACACCGTAGTTTCCACAGGATCCTACGGAGATGGTATCGTAACCCCTGATTATGGCATCGTCAACGTGCTGTATGGCCAATCTGTCCTTGTGAGTCCCCGTTGGGTTCTCACCCTCCAGTTTAAGGTATAGCTCTTTGAGCCCGATCTCCTTTGCGATACGGGTGGACTTTACAAGAGACGTTTGGCCTATTCCATAGGTCATGAACCTTACCAAAAGATAACCTTCAAATAAACGTTACGTAAAAAAAGAAAAAGGGTTTGGGAGGGTTCATTTGTAATCCTTGCAGTTGTAGCAGTACCATCTTTGGTACTGGCTTATCCAACTCAAGTTCCCACCACAACCCGGACAGGGTTGTGTTTGTGGTTGTTCGGTTTGATGTTGCTCCAGGGTATCCTGCTGTTCCTGTTGATACTGTTGTTCCTGAGGATACTGTTGTTCCTGAGGATACTGCTGCTCCTGAGGATACTGTTGCTCCTGAGGATACTGTTGTTCCTGAGGATACTGTTGTTCCTGAGGATACTGCTGCTCCTGAGGATACTGCTGCTCCTGAGGATACTGCTGCTCCTGAGGATACTGCTGCTCCTGAGGATACTGCTG
>SLLU01000060.1 GCA_007133925.1 Candidatus Halarchaeoplasma halalkaliphilum
AGCTTGATGCTTCATCTCAAGACCTCCCTCTATGTGAGTTTGAGAGTAGATGGAGCTGAGTGGATTGATGTGACCGTGATCCACCCCCGTAACCATCCGTCGGATATCGTTATACCCCTCAGGGATGTGCTACAGCAGTTCGTACCCAGCGGTATCGGTGAGGTGGAGGTACAGATAGTGAGCACACAGAACCACTACCTTGACTTCGTGGGGCTGGACAATTCAGTGCAGACTTCTGTGAATGTGCAGGAAGCACCAATGGTGAGTGCAATGCTCAACGGTGTCGAGGATGTGACGGATATATTACTGGAAGGGAACGGAGACATGGTGACCATCGTACCGGGCGAGCACATAATACTCACATTCGAGATACCGTGGCAGCGTCCAGGACAGGCATTCAGGGTGCGGAACTTCATGCTGTTCTCCAGAGGGTACTACCATCTCTACGAAGGTGAAAGTACTGCGGGCGGCTCTGCCATAACCGTGCAACCGGCCAGAAACGATCTTCTCTACAAAGGGGTCCGTACCCCTCCCCTTTGTTCATATTTGATCGACATCGAAGAAAGGTTTAATATGAGATGATGGTGGTAATATGTGGGAAGAATGTACGATGAAGCAAGAAAAAGGGCGTGAGTAGATGAAAGAGAAAAACAAGAAACGGGTTAGCACGGTCGTGGTGGCATCTATGTTACTAGTCCTCTTAGCGAGTGTGATAACACCGGTGGGTGCAGATGACAACGGGGATCCGATGGTGGCGGAGGATAGCGATAGCTACACTATCCGCAACCCCATCCGTATCGAAGGTAATTCGGACTTCGTAACGCAAGCTGCTGCCGAGGGATGGTCCGGTGATGGAAGTGAAAATAATCCGTATGTGATCGAAGGATACGAGATCAATGGTACCGGATACGGCTACGGGATATACATCGGCAATACCACCTTGTACTTGGTGGTGACGAATTGTTATGTACACAATATAAGTGGAATACTAAATTACCCCTATCGTCTCAACGATGGAATACATTTTTACACTGTACAAAACGGTAATGTCTTCAGTAATATAATATCAAATTGCGAAGGAGGAGGTATAAGGTTTACGGAAACTGAAAACAGCATCATATCAGATAACTACATAACTAACAATTATCGAGGAGTTAGTTTAGGAAGATCACATAACAACGTTATCACACATAACACAATCCATCGTGATACACACTCTCCCCAAACGGGTATCGGTCTATTATATTCCAATGGCAACATAATAAATAACAACACGATATCTAAATATAGATATGGCATCTTTGAGGATACATGTAAAAGGAATGTAATCGAAAATAATGCATTTATGGATGTTGAAACCGAATATGACTATGCATACGAAGTGGAAAACGGAAACACCGGTAACAGTGACACGCCATTCATGAGTTTCGCTTTCTCTACTGTTGCCATCTTAACTGCAGTGTGTTTGACCTGGAAGAAGCGAAGGTGTAAGGGTGATGGTTCTAACCCATAGATGATTTCCATCGTACCGGGTGAGCACATAATACTCGCCTTCGAGATACAGCGGCAGCGTCCAGGTTCGGTATTCAGGGTGCGGGACTTCATGCTGTTCTCCAGAGGATACTACCATCTATACGAAGGTGAAAGTACTGCGGGCGGCTCTGCCATAAATGGGCAACCGGCCAGAAACAATCTTCTCTACAAAGGGGGTCGTACCCCTCCCCTTTGTTCATATTTGATCGACATCGAAGAAAGGTTTAATATGAGATGATGGTGGTAACATGTGGGAAGAATGTACGATGAAGCAAGAAAAAGGGCGTGAGTAGATGAAAGAGAAAAACAAGAAACGGGTTAGCACGGTCATTGTGGTATCTATGTTACTAGTCATCTTAGCGAGTGTGATCACACCCGTGGGTGCAGATGACAACGGGGGTTCGGTGGTGGCGGAGGATGGCGATAGCTACACTATCCGCGACCCCATACGCATCAACGGTAATTCGGACTTCGCCTCTCAAGCCGCTAAAGAAGGCTGGCCAGGTGACGGTAACGCGGGGAATCCGTACATCATCGAGGGGTACGAGATCGATGCCGAAGGATACGGCTGCGGTATATATGTGGGGAATACAACCAAACACTTCGTTATCCGAGGTTGTTACATATACAATGCGAGTAAGGAAAGAGGGGTACACGGATACCTACAAAAATATTACTTAAGCTCCGGCATAAGCTTGTACATGACCAGGAACGGTAGACTGGAGTACAATACGATCCGAAACCACCAACAGATCGGAATAGTTCTATGGCGATCTGACGAAAATCACATAGAGGGGAACAAAATATTAAGCGATAGAATGGCTTATAAAACAGGTATTGACCTATGGGATTCCAATCATAACACAATAATCTACAATAACATCTCTAGACAATCTACCGGTATTGCTTTAGTGGATTGCCTTATCGGAAATGCGGTTCACAACAACACATTTACGGATATTTATCATAGTGAGGTAGTTGAGGTTTTTTCAACCGATGACTCACCTACCATCGGATTTCTGTCTGTCGCCTTATGTGTTCTGGTAGCTACGTTCATTGTCCGGAAAAAGAAAGAACTGAAGCGGTAAGACAAATTACCACACACAACGGCAACATGATCTACATCATACCCGGTGAGTACATTAACACTCACCTATAAGGTCTCAATGATCTTGTGGACTGCCGGGATCCATCATGAATAACTGAAGCCCTTTCTTGATCTAATCTCCCTTTCACAGTACGACAGGGGTGATTGCGCATCATCACCCGTACTCGTCCCAGCTCTTGATGAGGAGGCCAGAATCCACTGATGTTCTTTGGAGGGCCTCCACGAACCTTTTGGCCACCTTCACGTTGGTGAAGAGGGGGACATCCATATCCACCGCCTTTCGCCGTATGAGGTAATCGTTGTCCAGCTCTTCCTTTTCTATGTTCTTGGGTATGTTCAGGACCAGGTCTATGTTGCCCTGGGAGATATGGGTGAGGACATTGGGTTCCTTCTTCTCCAGGGGCCAGTAAAGGACCTCCGCCTCCAGACCGTTGGCCTTCATGAAATCCGCCGTACCCCTGGTGGCGAAGAAGTGGTACCCCATCCGGTCCAGGACCCTCAGGCTGTCCAGGAACTCCGCCTTGCTCTCTATGGGGCCAGTGGAGAGCAGTATGTTCTTCTCGGGAATCTTGAATCCCACTGAGAGAAGGCTCTTCAGGAACGCCTCGTTGAAGTCGTCGCCTATGCAGGCCACCTCACCGGTTGATACCATCTCCACACCCAGTATGGGATCTGAGCCCTTGAGCCTTGTGAAGGAGAACTGGGGTGCCTTTACCCCGACGTAATCCAGGTCCGACGCGGAACGGTGTACCCGGGGAACATCGGCACCCATTATGATCCTGGTGGCCAGGTCTATGAAGTTCACCTTGAACACCTTTGAGACGAAGGGGAAGCTGCGGGATGTGCGCAGGTTGCATTCGATGACCTTCACATCGTTATCCTTGGCTATGAACTGTATGTTGAAGGGACCGGTGATCTTCAGTGCCCGGGCGATCTTGCCTGTGATCATCTTGCACCGCCTCATGGTCTCCAGGTAGGTCCTTTGGGGAGGTATCACCAGGGTGGCATCGCCGGAGTGGACACCGGCGTTCTCCACGTGCTCCGAGATGGCATAGCAGTGGAGTTCTCCATGGGAGGCCACGGCATCCACCTCGATCTCCTTAGCACCGGTGATGAACTTGCTGATCACCACCGGATGCTCCATGCTAACGTCCGATGCCCTTCTCAGGTACTCCTCCAGCTCGTCCTCGCTCAGGGCGATGCTCATGGCGGCCCCGCTGAGCACGTAACTGGGTCTTATCAGTACGGGATATCCCACCTCCTTTGCAAAGCTTTCAGCCTCCTCCATGCTGGTCAATTCCTTCCACCTGGGCTGATCGATCCCCAGTTCATCCAGGAGTGATGAGAACCTGTGTCGGTTCTCTGCATTGTCTATGGAGTCAGGGGTGGTCCCAAGTATGTTGGCCCCTGCCCGATGCATGGGCATGGCCAGGTTGTTGGGGGTCTGTCCGCCCATGGACACTATGACACCCAGGGGGGACTCCTTCTCGTATATGTCCATGACCCGCTCGAAGCTCAGTTCTTCGAAGTAGAGCTTGTCGGTCATATCGTGATCGGTGCTCACGGTTTCCGGGTTGCAGTTCACCATTATGGTCCTGTAACCCATCTTCCGAAGGGTCGTCACGGAGTTCACACAGCACCAGTCGAATTCCACCGAGGAGCCTATGCGGTAGGCCCCTCCGCCTAGGACCATGACCTGTTTTTCGTCCCGGTAAAATTCGATATCGTCCTCGGATCCGTTGTAGGTAAGGTAAAGGTAATTTGTTTCCGCGGGATACTCGGCGGCCATGGTATCGATCTGTTTGGCGTACGGGATTATCCCCAGGGCCTTGCGCTTATCCCGTACCTCACCCTGTGTACTGCCGGTAATCATGGCTATCTGCACATCGGAGAAACCCCTCTGTTTGGCCTCCCTCAGAACATCCTCCGGTAGATCATCCAGGCTCAGCCCTTGCATCCAGATCTCCATATCCACTATGTTCCTTATCTTGTGGAGGAACCACCGGTCCACCCTGGTGAGTGCGTGTATGTCTTCCACGGAGTACCCCTTCTTCATGGCGGTAACTATGGCGAACATGCGCTTGTCAGTGGGCTCCGTCAGCTCCCTCTCCAGATCCCGGAACTCCATATCCCCACAGACGAGGCCGGGCATCCCGACATCCAGCATACGTATTGCCTTCTGAAGTGCTTCCTCGTAGGTCCTGCCTATGGCCATGACCTCCCCGACGGACTTCATCTCCGATCCCAGTTCGAATCTGACGTTTTTGAACTTCTGGAGGTCCCATTTGGGATACTTGACCACCACGTAATCCAGGGCGGGTTCGAAACACGCGGATGTCCTTCGGGTGATGGAATTCTCTATCTCGGTGAGAGCGTAGCCCAGGGAAAGCATGGCCGCCACCGTAGCCAGGGGATAACCCGTGGCCTTGGATGCCAGGGCCGAACTCCTGCTCAAACGGGGATTGACCTCGATTATCCTGTAATCGTCAGAGCCGGGGTCGAAGGCGAACTGTATGTTGCATTCACCCACGATCCCCAGATGACGTATCACCTTTATGGAGAGGGACCTGAGCTTGAAGTTCTCCGAGGCACTCAGGGTCTGAAGGGGAGCTACCACTATGCTCTCTCCGGTGTGTATGCCCATGGGATCCACGTTCTCCATGGAACAAACAACGATGCAGTTGTCGTAACCGTCCCTGACCACCTCGTACTCCAGCTCCTTCCAGCCGCCCAGGTACTCCTCCACGAGTATCTGTTTCGTGTATGAAAAGGCCTTGCGGGCCAGTTCCCCCAGCTCATCCGGATCCCGGGCGATCCCGGAACCCAGACCTCCCAAGGCATAGGCGATCCTGCACATCACCGGGTACCCGATCTCCCTGGCAGCCTCCAGGGCGGTATCCACATCTTCCACCGCCCTGCTGAGGGGATACTTGAGACCTATCTCCTCCAGCTTTTTGGAGAACCGGTCCCGGTCCTCGGAGTTTCTGATGGCTTCCACCGGGGTGCCCAGGACCTTGACACCGTGCTTCTCCAGCACACCCTCCTCACTCAGCTCTATGCCCACGTTCAGAGCGGTCTGTCCCCCGAACCCCAGCAGTATGCCGTCGGGTCTCTCCTTCTCTATCACCCTCTCCACGAAATGCCGGTCTATGGGTAGAAAATAGACCTTGTCCGCCAGGGACTCCGATGTCTGCATGGTGGCGATGTTCGGATTCACCAGGACTGTTTCGATACCCTCGTCCTTCAGGGCTTTGATGGCCTGGCTGCCGGAGTAATCGAATTCTCCGGCCTGGCCTATCCGTATGGCTCCCGAACCCAGGATCAGGACCTTTTTCACCGTTATCCGCTTCCGTATCACGGTCCCAGCCTCCTGGTGAACATATCGAATATGAACTCCGTGTCATCGGGCCCCGGTGAAGCCTCCGGGTGGAACTGGGCCCCGAAGAATGGTTTGGATATGTGTATGAGACCCTCGTTGGTGTTGTCGTTCACATTGTAGAACCACTCTCTCCAATCCTCGGGCAGGGTGTCGGAGTCAACTGCATAGCCGTGGTTCTGGGAGGATATATAGCAGCGTTTTGTGCCCGCCTCCATGCACGGTTGGTTCTGGCTCCTGTGACCGTACTTGAGCTTATAGGTGTCCGCACCCGCAGCCAGGGCGAGTATCTGGGAACCCAGGCATATCCCCAGTATGGGTATGTCGTTCCTGGAAAGGAGTTTTCTCACGTTTTTTATGGTCTCACCGCACTTCTTCGGGTCCCCGGGACCGTTGGATATGATGATACCGTGGGCGTCCTCCCGGGTAAGGTCATGGTCCCACGGTACCCTCTTAACAGTGATATTTCGTCTTAGGAAGGCCCTGATTATGTTGTTCTTCACACCGCAGTCCACCAGTACCACTTTTTTTTCACCCCTTTCGTAGACCACGGGTTCCCTTGTACTCACCTCGGCAACGATATTCCGTTCAGAATCCAGTGAAAGGTCCGGATCACCCGCTCCGGTCACGATCCCGCCGACCATCGTCCCTTTCTCCCTGAGGCGCTTCGTGATGGCCCGGGTATCCACACCGTATATGGCGGGAACGTCGTGTTCCTTCAACCACCGGTCCAGGGACCGGGTGGCACTCCAGTGGGAATAGTGGTGCGATAGATCAGCTATCACCAGACCCTCCACCTGTACACCTGGGGATTCAAAATGTTTCGAAAGGCCCTCATCCATCTCATCTCCGGGTACGCCGTAATTTCCAACCAGGGGATAGGTGAGGACCAGTATCTGTCCCCTGTAAGAGGGGTCTGTGAGGGTTTCGGGGTATCCCACCATCCCCGTGTTGAAAACCACTTCACCCTGCACAGTTCCTGGGGCACCGAAGGATATCCCCTTGTAAGTCGTTCCGTCCTCCAATGTCAATATCCCGGGTACCCTTTCACTGTCCATGGGACTTACGATATTCGGGGCGTTTTTAAGCTTTTTTACCGGTGGATGTGGAAAATATTTAAATGCGGGGCATGCTGGGGTGTTCACCATGATACGATGGATCGGTTTCATCCTGGCCTTGACCATACTCCTTCTTGGCGCCAAGAGGAACCTCAACCTTGCGATGCTGGTGGCTTCGGTGATCATAGGTATCTTCGCCCTTGAACCCCGGGGAATCGTCACCCAGATATACAACACTCTGATTGACCCATCGGTCATCCTCCTGGCCCTGGCCCTCACCATGATACCCGTGCTCGGGGGTATGCTTTCCGTGAGCGGGAAGCTGGATGATGTAGTGCAAAATCTGAGGATAGGCAAGAGGGCCTTTCTTGGCCTTTCCCCCGCACTCCTGGGATTGATGCCCATACCCGGGGGTGCCCTGCTGTCGTCCCCCCTGGTGGAAGGTGCCGGGGATGGGGTTTCATCCCACCTCAAGGCAGCCATAAACGTTTGGTTCAGACATGTGCTGTATTTCATATACCCCCTCTCCTACGCACTGCTGGTTGCTGCTGCGGCAGCCAACATATCGCTCTACACCGCGATCCTTTACCTGAGTCCTTTCTTCTTCCTGTCCCTGGTACTGGGGCATTTTTTCCTCCTGAAAAAGGTCCAGGGGGAACTGGAATACACAGGGGAGGTATCCCTCAAGAAGATGATGATACCCCTGTCCATACTCATCACCGCCCCGGTGCTTCATTTAGTACTCAGCTTGGCGTTTGAATTCCCCTACGATGAGATACCCACTTTTATAGCCGTATCCTTCGCCCTGGCTGGTGCCATACTGATAACGGAATCAAAGATGGAATGTTTCAAGAAATCCGTAAAGAAGATGAAGCCCTGGAACTTCACCTTCCTCATAATAAACATATTCATTTTCATCAATATCTTCAAAGCATCGGGAATAGACGATATGATATCAGATCTGGCATTACCCCTCCTGATACTGGCCATCCCGGGAGGGTTCTTCCTGGGCATCTCCACCGGTCGTATAATGCTTCCCAGTGCCATCCTTTTCCCCATAATGATGACCTCCATGGGCACGGACGCCGTCCCCCCGTATCTGTTCGTGATCACCTACGTGGCCATATTCCTGGGTTACGCCATCACACCGGTCCACCCGTGCATAGCCCTGTCCCTGGAGTACTTCAAAGCAGATTTGTTCAAATATTTGAAGGAACTCGCCTGGCCCATTATCATCATGCTGGCCATGGGTGTAATGATCTACTTTATTTTCGCGTGAACCTCATCGGAGGGTTATATCGCAAGACCCCTTCAGGGCCTTCAACAGTGCCGTGCCCGCAGGGGTACTCTTTCTCATCTTCAGGGTCCCGTCGGAACCCACTGTAGCTGTTGTCAAGTAAGCCCCGTCTACGTGTATGTCCACTTCTTCCCCCGATTTCCCGTACGCCTGCAGCACCACCCGGTTACCTTCTTCCACCAGCTCGATGGACCTGGGCCCCTGGCGTTTTTTTCTATCCACGGATGGCCTCACATCTATTCGCACGCCGTAGGAGTCCTCGAATCCACGGATACGTTCACCGCCGCTTCCCAGGACCACCGGGATCTGATGGTCCGGTACGTAAACGGTCACACCGTGGGAAGAATCCACCTGGCAGACCACCCTGCCGCGAACGTACTGGCCCATGTCTTCCTCTATGAATCTGGCGGCGAGCTCCCAGAGAGGCTCCTGCCCTTCCATAGTATCCTTCACCGGCATCACCACCACCTGTTCACCGTAGGAGTATATCTCGTACTCCG
>SLLU01000032.1 GCA_007133925.1 Candidatus Halarchaeoplasma halalkaliphilum
ATGTTCTCCACGTAGTTTTTGAATACCTTCATCCAGTCCTCGGAAGATTTCTTGGTTTCCCGGAGATAACCTATGTCCACTATGGTGATCTTGTCCTTCACATATTTGTGGGGCATGTTCAGGCTTTTGAACTGGTCCTCAAGGCTATCCCTGCTCTGTTGAAAGGAGATGTACAAACTGTTGCGGCCGTCCTTTAGTGCATTGTGGTATAGTATATTGTAGGCCAGTGATGATTTGTACGTTCCCGGGTTTCCGCTTACGAGCACTATATGTCCCATGGGGATGCCCCCGGACATCTGATTGTCCAGGTTCACGATGTGTGTTTTTATCCTTTTCTTGGCTTCTTCGGTCAAATCAGATGTTCCCCCCGGTCCATTATCTGTTTGCCATCCACTTGGAATGAGGGATCAAGCATGACCAGATCCCAGTGCAAGGTGGATTCGTTCTTTCCACCGAACATGCGGTTCTCACCGATGGCTATGTGTATGCTGCCGATTATCTTCTCATCGGTTATGGTGTATCCTATGGCCTTTTTAACCTCCGGGTTTATACCTATTCCAAATTCCCCTATGAGGTCCTTGTCACCCTGGGAATTCTCCAGTACCTGATTGAATACCTCCTCGTTTTCCTCGGCACTCGCTTCCACCATACGGCCGTCTTTGAACACCGCATGTATGCCCTTTATCTTGTTACCCCGGTAGAATGCTAGATCGAAAAAAGCCTCTCCGTTGGCGGAATTTTCCAGGGGTGCGCAGAACACCTCACCGCAGGGCAGGTTATTGCCTATGTCCCCCCTTGCGACATCATCGGGAGATATTATCCCGTCATCCACCAGTATGTGACGGTCCTTTATGGAAAACTCCAGATCCGTTCCGTTATCCGATGAGATGTGGACCTTGTTCCCTGTGCTCAGTTTTCCAGCGAGTTTCTCACCGTTGTTTCGGAGTGTATCGTAATCTGTGTTCAGAGCCTTCCAGAACATATCCCAGAATTCGCCGTAATCTATGCCGAACATCTCCGCCTTCTCTTCCGTTGGGTAACCGATGCCTGTCCAACGGATCTTCTCTTCCTGGAACTTGTTGTTTACCGGTCTACCCCCGTTCCTAACTGCACCGATCTTCTCTTCGGGTAGGGTGGCCAGTATCCTGGGGTCCTTCATGGCATCCACGCTGATCATGCCGTCTATGTCCTCTAACCACCGGATGTAATACTCGGGTGTTCTTTCCAGATATTCCATGTCCACCTCGTTCACCGATCTCTGTTCAAGGCGGTCGGTCCTTGCCATGACCACCGGGAAGGCCCCGGCCTTTTTTATGTTCACAGCTATGTTCTCAACCAACTCGAAGTTATGGATCCCACCGTTCACAAGGATCACTTCTCCTTCCTTGACGAGCATACATTTGTTGACCACTTTTTCAGCGATCTCTTCCAAATCAACTTTCAACATGATTACCACCGGGATATCGTGCAGGTCAAGTTTAAGAGTTTTGGTGCCATGGGATCAACCGTACAGTGGCGGCTGTGCACTCTTGAGGTCCATATCGTTCTGGGCCTTCTGGGTCTGCTCGACCAACCGTGCATATTCGCTCTCCAGCTCCTCGGCGCTCTCTATGAGGGCAGATGTGTTGATATCGAGATCCATGTAATCCGCGAACTTGTCCAGGAGAGCCGCAGCTGCCCTGGGATCCGGCATGTTCTGCGAACCCTCGGCCAGCATGGCCACCGCCTCCACCTTGTTCTCGTGGGCGTAGAGCAGCAGTGAGCTTGATATACCTGATATGGCCCCTCTTTTGATGATATCAATATCCAGCTTCTCCGCATGGCTGGCAGCAGAATGGGTGCTTATCACACCCCATATGTGAGTGTCCTCTGTCCCCTCCTCGGCCTCGGGTATGCCATCGAATATTATGACCTCTTCTATGTCTTTCTCCACACTCCAATCGATTATCTCTTTGGCCAAACTGTTTGCCAGATGGGATGGTATAACCATATCTGATTTGACCAGAAGGAACCCCTGCCCCGCAAAGATCCTCACGGGTCTCCTGGGTATTCCATCGAATATGACCGCCGTGGGCGGGAATTCTTCGCAGCTTATGGATGCCACCTGCTCCAGTGAAAGGGTATTTATCAGCTGTTCCGAAGCTATGCCTCCGATCAACCCCAACCCAGGGAATCCTGCCACCAACACCTTGACTTCCGGGATGTCCCCGTGCTCTAAAATTTCGTAATTCGCTCGGTCCATGTTATGTTCCACCTGATATGATATCCGGTAGGTGTTATTATTTATTTTCGGGGTTTCCACAGGGGACAAGGTTAAAGTAAGTGGGAAAATGATGGGTGGGAAAAATTAGGTGATAAAATGGATCTTGAAATAAAAGGAAACACGGCCCTGGTCACCGGGTCCAGCGCGGGACTGGGATTTGCTTCCGCACAGGCACTGGCCAGGGAAGGAGCGAACGTTGTGATCAACGGAAGAGACCAGGCACGGGTCAAGGTTGCGGTGAAGGAACTGGAAAGTATAGGTGAGGGAAAGGTGTTGGGCATCTGTGGAGACATGAGCAAAGAAGAAGACATAGTCCATCTGGTGAAAAAAACTGTTGACGAGTTCGGAAAACTTGATCACCTGGTTACCTGTGTGGGGGGTCCACCGAGCAAACTATTTATGAACACACGGGAGGACGAATGGTACGGAGCCTTCGATTCCCTACTCATGAGTGTGGTTCGCTTGACCCGTGAAGCGGAAGAACATCTGCGGGTCTCCCGGGGAACCATAGTTAACATCACATCCATCTCAGTGAAGGAATCCATAAGCAATCTGGTGCTTTCCAACTCCGTGAGGATGGGAGTTATAGGACTCATGAAGACCCTTTCAAGGGAATTGGGACCAGACATACGTGTCAACGCCGTACTCCCCGGTTTCACGGAAACCGACCGGGTCAAACAGCTCATAAATCAGTCCCTGGAAAGGGGAGATATAAAAAATTACGAAGAAGGATTGAAGAATTTCTCCAAGGACATACCCCTGAACAGGATCGGTCAGCCTGATGAACTCGGGGATGTTGTGGCCTTCCTGTGTTCCCGCCGGTCATCCTATGTGACCGGGGTCGCCGTACCAGTTGATGGCGGCTGGAGCAGGTCCAACCTGTGACCTACCAGCCTCTCTCCTGAAGTCTCTCGGATTCCGGCAGATCCTCTATGTTCTTCCCGGGCATGGCATCTCCCAACCCGTGGGATATCTCCGCCAAGGCATCCGGGTCGTCAAAGTGCATAACAGCCTCAACTACGGCCCTGGCCATGAGGGGCGGGTTCTCCGACTTGAATATACCGCTGCCCACGAACACACCGTCACTACCCATCTGCATCATGAGAGCTGCATCCGCAGGGGTGGCTATTCCTCCAGCTGCGAAGTTCACCACGGGTAAACGCTGCATCTCCGCCACTTCCTGGACCAGTTCCAGGGGTACCCCGAAGAGCTTGGCGGCATCCCTCAGTTCGTGGGTATCCTTCCTTCTGAGTTCACGTATGGCTCCCTGAACTGTACGCTGATGCCTCACTGCCTCCACGATATTGCCGGTACCGGCCTCACCCTTTGTCCTCATCATGGCCGCACCCTCATCTATCCGCCTCAGGGCCTCTCCCAGGTCCCTGCAGCCGCACACGAAGGGTACCGTGAAAAGGCTCTTGTCCACATGATAAAATGGATCCGCGGGTGTGAGTACCTCGGATTCGTCCACCATGTCCACACCCAGGCTTTCCAGTATCTGGGCCTCCACGAAATGACCTATCCTGCACTTGGCCATCACCGGTATATCCACGGCTTCCAGTATCTCCTTTATCTTCTTGGGATCCGACATCCGGGCGACTCCACCTTTCTCCCGTATATCCGCCGGGACCCTCTCAAGGGCCATGACCGCCACGGCCCCCGCGTCCTCTGCTATCCGGGCTTCCTCGGCGTTGGTAACATCCATGATGACCCCGCCCTTCTGCATGCTGGCGAAGCCCCTCTTTATCAATTCCGAACCGAAACGTAATTTTGTCATGTCGATTTCAACTGCCATTCTAAACACCTTTACATACCCCTATCCTGGGGCGGTATTTGAAGATTTCTGAAAGGAGGGGGTGTCATTTTTCAGTTGATGTGTTACTCTTTCCTGCAGTAGCCGTTCAAAGGGATTGGGATATTACACAGAACTAGCTTCCATCTTATCCGCATCAGTTCCACCATATTCAAGTCCATCATCTACCTTATCTCCTTCCGGTAGGAGTTCTTCTTCCCGTTCACCCGAAAGCATACTCTCGGGAGGCCTCTTGTGTTTCATGAGGTACACGATAAGCAATACCAACACGATAACTATACCGATGACAGGTAATATCCACAATCGGGATTCCGTGGACGTTTCGTCTATTTTCTCATGAACGAACACGGTTTCTGTCAGGTTGTCGAAGCTGATAGTATAGTTTCCCTGCTCTTGGAAGGTGTGGTTGAAGGTATGTTCCGCACGTTCTCCGGCTGGGATGAGGATGGTATGGGCCACTATATCATCCACCATAACATCCACTGACCCGTTCAATAGACCGACGTTGTCTCCCCGAACGGTGATGGTAACATTCAAAGGCGAATCACCCCCTACGGGAGTTACGATCAATTCGAGATCATCCGGGATGAAAAGCATCTCCTCGAAATTGGCGGTGATATTCTTGTTACCATCCATAAAGATGGCGACGGTTTCGTTGGTACTATCTATGTCACCGCTCCAGTGGCTGAACCGCCAGCCTTCTGCGGGCATAGCAGTCACGGTAGCCCCGTACTCGTAAAGATAAGGATGAACACCTACCGATGGAGAGGTTGTACCTTCACCTTCGACGCTTATGTTCAACGAGAACTCTTGCCTCTCGAAGTGGGCTACTACGGTCTTGTCACCGTCCATAAAGATGGTGATGGTTTCGTTGGTACTCTCTACATCACCGCTCCAGTGGCTGAAGCGCCAGCCTTCTGCGGGTGTGGCGATCACAGTGATCTCGTCCTGGTATTCATAAATATGGTTACCTGGAGCTGGGTCGGTTGTTCCTTCACCATCCACGGTGATGTTCAAGTTGAATTCATGCCTCACGAAGTGGGCTGTAACTGTCTTATCTCCGTCCATCACGATTGTGATCTCTTCGTTTTCTTCCTCACCCTCAGGCACATCACCGGACCAGTGACTGAACCGCCAACCAGTTGCGGGAATTGTAGTTATCGTGACCTCCGCCCCATGGTCGTAAAGGTGAGTACCCACCGTTGGATCCGTGACACCACCTCCTTCAACAGAGATCTCGAGGGTGTATTCTTTCCTCAGGAAGTGTGCGGTGATGGTTTTACCGCTGTCCATCACAATGGTAATCTCTTGGTTATGCTCCTCGCCCTCAGGCACATCACCGCTCCAGTGACTGAAAACCCAGCCAGTTGCAGGTATTGCCACAATGATTGCCTCTTGTCCATAGTTGTAAGTATGGTTTCCAACAAGGGGATTTGTTGTTCCATTTCCTTCCGCATGTATTTCCAAAGTAAACTCGGGTGGGATCACGTTATCTTGCCAACTGAGGAAGGGATATGTATAAGCATCTACGATGTTCCAGGTGTAAACTATGTTCCGGGCATCTATACGATCCACTGCGACAATGTCCCAGTCCTCGTCGGAGTAGGGGCTTGAGTATAACATTGCTGCCGTAGTCTTTCCGGTTGCGTTTCCGGCTGTATCTGACTGACCGCTTGCATCGATGTCCCAGAAATTGCCGTGCATCTCATAAGAACTTCCGATATCCACAGTTCCTGCAAAGCCTTTGTCCGTGGGATCTGTTGTATCTTCGTAGCGGACACACCCTATGGAATAACACCTGTTGATTCTTCCCTGATCGTTTAAACCGACGAATCCGCCGAAAGATACCCCCGTTGAACCAGAAGCACGGATGACATTTCCCGTAGCATATGAATCAGATACCGATAACCAATAATTGACCCCCACGAATCCACCAACATATTCGCTTCCAGTGACATTACCACTGGCAAAAGCGCTGGATATGTCTCCGTAATTGATCCCTACTAATCCCCCGACAGACAATCCTCCAACCACATCACCGGTAGCATACGTTTTTTCAACTATGCCTCTATTGTTCGTACCCATTAGCCCTCCTACACCACTACCCCCACCGGTCACGCTTCCCGTGGCAAACGAATTGGACACCGTACCACCCAAATCGTTCAAGCCAACGAGCCCGCCGATATGATCACTACCACTTACATTACCAGTGGCATGGGAATTGGAAATTATTCCTATGGCTCTATTTGCAATATTACACCCTACTAACCCGCCAACTGCCGTATTCCCGCTCACATTTCCGGCAGCATACGAGTTATCAACCGTGCCTCCGTTATATCCTACGACACCGCCTACGTAATAATTTCCAGTTATATCCCCTACCATATAAGAATTTGATACAGTGCCCCACCAATTGTATCCAACCAGACCTCCGATCCAATATCCACCTTCGACGGTCCCTGTAGCAAATGAGTCGGAAATCATTCCTCTGTTCTCCCCCACTAGACCGCCTACATACTCATTTCCGCTCACGTTTGCATCCCCTGTCGTATACGAATTCAAGATCGTCCCTAAGTTATACCCCACTAGACCTCCAACATATTGGGAACCCATTACATCGATATTTATCACCTCCAAATATTGAATTGTTGCTCTGTAATGGGTACTTCCAAACATCCCCAGGTTACGACCAAATGTTTGATGTATCTTGAGGTTCATGATCGTATGGTTATTACCATCAAAATCCCCTCTAAGATATGGTATGTACAACCCTGGAGCAGTTGATATGTCTATACAAGAGCTTAATCGGAATTTGTATTCCGATCTATCTGCAAATCCAAGAAGGTCACGGAGACCATCAACACTACCTATCTCATAATAATCTCCAGACGGAATCAGTGTGTCGCTGTAATCCGATATGTTTAGGTAAAAGTCATTGTTGATCCAGTCCTGATACTGCTCAGGGAAAAGAGCACCGCGGGTAATATGATGCCCGCTGTTGATCAGCACATCATCGATATTGTAAAATGAGTTAGAGATAGTACTCCAATCTCTACCTACGAGGGCACCGACCCAGTCATATCCGTTCACGCTTCCTGTGACATGCGAATTCACCACTATGCCGTGATTCATTCCAACGAGCCCGCCCACACGACTACCGCCGCTCACGGTTACGGTTGCATACGAGTTATTTACCGTTCCGTCCCAGTTAAATCCCACTAACCCTCCTACGACATCTTGCCCGTGGATTTCCCCTGTAACGTAGGTATTGAAAACCGTACCCCGGTTCTCCCCCACGAGCCCGCCCACATCCCCATCTCCCCTAACTACCGTGTCTACAACACCAACGTTTCGTACTTCACCTTCCGAGCCAATATATCCAAACAGGCCAATCTTGTCCGTGTTGGGTCTGTTTATGTGCAGGTTTGTTATGACATGATCGCGACCGTCAAGTACTCCTCTGAAGCTGGCTGAATATTCCAAAAACACATCCTTTCCGACAGGTATAAAGCCGGCTCCATCGTTCCATTCACTTGTGATTGCTGCATCGATATCGTTGGCAAGGGCATAATGTGCGTAGGTATTCATGTTCATATCCTGAAGATCCCATACATCATAGATCAAAAAGGGATTGTCCACCGTCCCATTACCTATTTGCCAAAAGTGTAGAGGGTAGGTGACACCTTCCTCCATGAACCAAGTGAATTTGAAGTCCCAGCCAGCATCGGTGAAGGTGCTCTCTGTTTTCATCTCTTCTGTGCTTTTTCCCGTGGCATCGCCTGAGGTGCTATCCTGACCGCTTGTTTCGATATCCCAGAAATTCCCAGTCATCTCGTAATTCCCACCAGTATTCACGTTCCCGGCGAAACCTTTGTCTGTGGGGTCGGACTCATTCTCGTATGTTACCCGTCCGATGGAGTAACTATTGGTTATCCTGCCTTGATCGTTAAATCCCACGAAACCGCCTATGTCCGTGTTTATCAAGTTCGTTGCCCGGACCACTGTTCCGTTGGAATATGAGTTGTATATCTTACCATAATTGTTGTTTTCACCAACCAAACCACCTACGGTTCGGTTACCGATAGTGTCCCCCATTGCATATGAGGTTAGGACGGTGCCTTCGTTGTACCCAACGAGCCCGCCCACAATTTCATTACCGATGGTGGCCCCCGTTGAAAACGAGTTCAATATTGTGCCATAGTGGTAGTGGTTGAATCCCACAAGACCACCAACGTATCTGTCACCTGTTGTATTCCCGGTGGCATAAGAACCAGATATTATACCTTCATGGAAATTCCCGCCCACGAGTCCACCCACTTGTTCATTCCCTATGGTGTTTCCCGTTGCAAACGAGTTCTCAATCAATCCATTAAATTGGTATCCCACGAGCCCACCTACACTGCTAGTTCCCATTATGTCGCCGGCCGCATAAGAATTACCCAAACATCCCGAGTTCCATCCCGCCATACCACCTACACGGTCACCTCCGTCCACATGACCCGTGGCATATGAATTCTCAATTGTGCCCCCGTTATATCCCACGAGACCTCCCACGCTGTCACCTCCGTCCACATAACCTGTGGCATATGAATTCTCAATTGTGCCCCCGTTGGTGCCCACAAGCCCGCCTAC